>JAHWKS010000009.1 GCA_019347795.1 Planctomycetota bacterium
TCCGATCTGGCGCCGGCCGGTGATTCTCCTGCCGGCCTGCGTTCCTCAGCAGTTGGAGGATGAGGAGCTGGAGGCGGTCATCCTGCACGAGCTGAACCACGTCGTGCGTCACGACGCGCTGGTGAATTTCGCGCAAGCGGTGCTGGGAGCGATCTACTTTTTCCATCCGCTGGTGTGGTGGTCGAACGCTCAGATCCACCGCCTTCGCGAAGACGCCTGCGACGAGCGGACCGTAGCCGCCTTGGAAGGGCGCCGCCGCGCGTACGGCTCGGCGCTGGTGAAAGTCTCCACGATCCTCGGCTACGCCGCTCCTCCGTTGGCGCTGGGGGTGATGGAGTCGCCGCACCCCGCCCGACGCCGCCTGGGACGAATCCTCGATCCGAACCTTCCGCTCGAGGAACGCCGCGGATGGCTCGCGGCCGGCCTGGCGACGCTCCTGGCGATCGTGTTTCTCCCCGGTGGACCGCGTCCGACTGCGACACTCGCTGAAGATCGGCCCGTGCATGCCGAACCAGCGACGCCGCCTCTCGCCGAGCATGGGCGGAATAACACGGAGCCGCTTTCGTCCCGCGCCGCGCCGGAGGCGGAAATCGCCGATGAACCGGCGACCGCCGTCCCGGAGCTCCGCTACCGCTGGAAGCGCGGCCAGTCGTTCGCGTACTCCATCGACATCGAAGCAGACGATCCCGAAGGAATCGAGACGCGCGGCGGCAACGTCTCCTACAACGTCCGCGCGGCCGAGGACGGACGGGCGGTGCTCTCGGTGAACGGGGCGCTGCACGGCGTTCGCCGGCCGCATCCGGGGGCGATGTTCCGCCCCGGTCCGCCGTCGTTCGATTTCTTTCCCTCGCTGGACGAGCGGATGCGAGACGGCTTTTTGCAGGAGCGGAGGTTGACCGTCGATGAGCGAGGCCGGGTGCTCAGCGTTCGCGGCGGCAGTCAGCTCCCCTTTGCCTTGGGCAACCTGGCGCAACTGGCCTTGCTGCCGCTTGCGGCGCCGGGCGAACGATCCTGGCGCCGCTCGGCGCCGTCGCAGATCGAGCTGACGCACCGCACCGCGGACCGCTTCCCGCGGTCCCCCTTTTTCCGCCCCGAGCCGGAAATGTTGGAGGCGACGGAGTCGAGCCAGTTCCGCCTCGTGTCCTGGACGGATGAAGAAGCAGTCATCGAGCAACACATGAACCTCGCGTCGGTAGACGTGATCGAGGGCGACCCGCGGATGGAGATCGCCGGCGAGGGAGAAGCGATCTTCAACCTTGATGAAGGGCTCGTGCAATCGCTGCGGTGGCGGCTGAAGATCGTCGTCCGCGATCAGCATCTCAGCCGCACGACGACCGTCACGGTTGACTGCAAGCGGCTTGAGCCGGCCCCGCCGGCGCCGCCTTCGGTCGAACCCACTCTTGCCGAGACCATCGCCGAACTCGACTCGCAGGCGCGCGAGACGGTGCTCGCCGCGGCGCGCCGGCTGCAGCAAGTCGAGCCGAACGAGCAACGGCCCGAAGTCGCCGCCCGCCTGGCGAAATTGTTAAGCCATCCCGACGCGGTCGCGCGGGAAGCGGCCGCGCGCGGCTTCGCGCACTGGGCGGCGGACGAGGACGTGGCCGAGTTGATCGACTTGCTGGACGACGAGTCCACGGCGGTTCGCCTGGCGGCGATAGATGCTTTGGGCCGCCTCCGGGCCGCGGCGGCGATTGAGCCGCTCGTGGAGCGGCTTCCCTTGCGGAGCGATCGCGTTGCGGCGACAAAAGCATTGGCGGCGATCGGCCCCCCCTGCGAGGAGGCGGTGATCGAACTCCTCGACGACGAAGATGAAAGCCTCCGGCTGACCGCGGTGAATCTCCTGCGCGACGTCGGCGGTCCGGCCAGCCTCGCGCCGCTCAAGGCGCTGCAAGAGCGGGACTCGCAGCCGGCGGTCGGCGCCTGGACCGAGGTCGCCATCGAGAGCATCGAGAGTCGCCTGCGATCCGATTAGTCGGGATCGCTCATCTCGCCGTTTCGCCCGGACTGCGCCGCGACGCCGCCGAGCAATTCCCGCAACTTCTGCTCCTGAGCCGCCAGCATTTCGCGCCGTTGGCGCTGGCGTTCCTCCAGTAACCGCGCGACGACTTCATTATCGCGCCGCAACTGCTCAACCAGTGCCGCGATCCGCCGATTGCAGTACCGCAACGGGTGGGGCGCCGCACCGTCGCTATTTCGGTCGCTCGCCATTAGCCAACTCCCGCACAACACGTGGTCCCGACGTTCGCCCCGGAAACCCTAGGTTGCGGCTGAGCATCGAAGGCCTGCTGCTCCCCCGGAAGCTGGGGCGCGGCAGGCATCGGGCTTGACGGACGATCGGCACTTTCAGTATTACCGGCCCGCTTCGGAACTTCTCGTTATCGGCGCCGTCCCCCTTACCACTTGAGATAACGTGCAATCTCGTCGCATTTTATTTTGGGGCTTGATCGTCGCGACCGGGGTGCTGGCGGCGTCGCCGGCTCGTGGGCAGCGATACCGGCTGGCGCAGTACAACGGCTACGACGCCCAGACGACGCCGGTCCAGCCCGGCGCGGCGCCCCCCTCGGCGATCACGCCCCTGGCGCCGCCCACGTACGATCCGAACTTCGACCCGTACTCCAACCGCCCAGGCGGGACCACCTCGCCTCCGGCCCTGTTGGGACCTCCCGCAACGGTGATGCCCGGGAGCGGGGCCACCGATCCGTTCTGCGGTCCGAGTTATGGACCGGCGTATCCGTCGGTTCAGCCTCCGACGCTCTTTCCCAGCTCGCCCTCGTTCGCCCCGGCGCCGCTGGTCACCGACCCGCCGCTCAAGTTGTTTCAGAACATCCGCGCCGAGGGGACGTACATCGGCGATGACGGCAACGACTCGCGATCGCTGGAGATCGTCGAATGGGAGGTGGCCACCACGCTGGCGTACCCCAACTTCGCCTACAGCGGGCAGCCGCTCTTGATCTCGCCCGGCTTCGCGATGAACCACTGGAGCGGCCCCTTCACCGATCCGGCGAATGGCTTCTTCGCCGATCTTCCCTCCGAGGTTTACGGCGCCTGGACCGACTTCGGGTGGTTCCCGAACAGCCGCTTCGCGCAGCAGGTGAGCTACGAGCTGACCGGCCGCATCGGCATTTACAGCGACTTCGACACTTTCAACGAAGACAGCGTCCGCACGATGGGCACGGCGCTCATCAAGCTGCGGATTACGCCCACGCTGACGGCCAAGGCGGGCGTCGAGTACATCGACCGCGTCGATAAGAAGCTACTTCCCGCGGGCGGCGTGCTCTGGACGCCCAACGCCCACACCCGCTGGGACATCTACTTTCCCCGGCCGAAGCTGGCCACGTACTTTACGACGCTGGGGAACACGGAGATCTGGTGGTACGTCGGGGGCGAATACGGCGGCGACAGTTGGACCATCGAGCGCGGACCGCTCCGCGGCCGTGTCGAGGACCGCGTGGACTACAACGACATCCGCGTCGCCCTGGGCCTGGAGTGGTTCAACCCCTACGGTTTGAAAGGCTTCGTGGAAGGGGGCTATGCCTTCGAGCGCGAAGTGGTCTACGTCCGCTTCCCGCAAGACAACTTCTCTCCCGACGACACCTTTCTCATTCGGGCGGGGCTGGCGTATTAACGCGCCGCGCCTTCGAGGAAAGCCGCCTACGCTTTCCCGCTCAAGGCGACGAGGGCGGTTTGGATGGAATTGAGCTGTTGCTTCAGCTCGGCGAGGCTTTCTCTTTCGCGCTGGACGACGTCGGCGGGGGCCTTCTCGACGAACTGCTGGTTCTCCAGCTTCTTCTCTTTCCCGGTGATCAGCTTGTCGATCTTCTCGCGCTCCTTCTCCAGCTTTTGCTTCTCGGCCGCCACGTCGATGAAGCCTTCCATGTTGACGTAGATTTCCAGTCCCGGGAGGCTCGCCTTGGCGTGCGTCGGCGGCGGCGTGACGGCCGGCCCCAGCGCAAACGGGTTCGCCTGCGCCATCGACGAAAAGTACGGCGCCATGGGACGCAAGAGCGACGCCTCGCTCTCTTCGCAGCGGACGGAGAACTCGATCGGCTTGCGGGGCGGAATGTTTTGCCGCGCGCGGATCTCGCGGACCGCCGCGAGAACCGTCTGAAAGCGAGCGAAGCGGGCTTCGATCTCCTGGTCCTGCCGCTGCAGGTCCGCCTCGGGCCAGGGGGCGACGATTAAGTCGTCGATCGGATCGACAATTTCATCCAGACCGCGCTGCGGCGCCGCCTTGTTCAAGAGCCGCCAAATCTCTTCGGTAATAAACGGCGTGATGGGGTGCAACAGCCGCAATAGGTTATCGAGCGTGTACGCCAGGATCCGCGAAGCAACCGGCCGCTGCGCGTCGTCCTGCAGGCGGCTCTTGACCATCTCCAGATAGTAGCTGCAGAACTCGTCCCAGGCGAAGTCGTACAGCGTCCGGGCCGCGTCGGCGTAGCGATAGCGATTGAGGGCGTCGGTGACCTGCTGCGTGACGGTCGCCAGGCGGCTGAGAATCCAGCGGTCCTCGACCTCCAGCTCCCCATCCGCAACCGGCGCCGGCTGATAGTCGCCGAAGTTGATCAAAGCGAACCGCGCCGCGTTCCACAGCTTATTGCAGAAGTTGCGGCCCAGCTCGAACTGCTCGCTGACCACCGCGCCGCGCGGCAGCGCCTGGTCCTCCTCCTTCGCGGCCCACTGCGTCGAGAACGGCTTGCCGCATTTCGAGCACGTAATCCGCGGCTTCTCGCGATTCTCCTTCGTCTGGTCGATCAGCGACTCGCAGTGCGGGCACTCGAACTGGACCGTCATCCGGACGTCTTGCGTCTCGGTCGTGATGTACGCCAGGCCGAAGCGGAGGGCGTCGGGGCCGAACTTGTCGATCACATCGAGCGGATCGACGCCGTTCCCCTTCGACTTCGACATCGTCTCGCCGTAGCGGTCCAGAATCTTCGGATGGATGAAGACCTCGCGGAAGGGAACGTCGCCGACGTTGTTCAGCCCCGTCAGAACCATCCGCGCGACCCACAGCGTGATGATGTCGCGGCTCGTGATGAGCGTGCTGGTGGGATAGTAGTACGCCAGCTCCGGCGTCTTCTCCGGCCAGCCGAGCGTGGAGTGCGGCCAAAGCGCGGAGCTGAACCAGGTATCGAGAACGTCCTCCTCCTGCTGGTAGCCGCGGCTGTCAAAGCGGCGCTCGACGTCGGCATTTTCGTCGAGAATGCAGACGCGGAGCGTGGCGAAGGGGGCGCCGGGTTCGGCCTCCTCGCTGTCATCCGAGCGCTCGATGTCGTACGCAACAAGCCCTTCCTCGACTTGCGGATCGTTCTCCAGATCGGCCAAAAGTTTTGAGAGCGACTTTTCATCCGCACACGACTGCGACCAGATCGGGATGCGGTGCCCCCACCACAACTGCCGCCCGACCGGCCAGTCGCGTTTCTCCGCAAGCCAATCGACATAACCCTTCGCATACCGCGGCGGAAAGATCTGGACGCGGCCGTCGGTGACGGCGTCCATCGCCGATTGGGCCAGCTCCTCCATCTTGACGAACCACTGATCCGCCAGGTACGGCTCGATGGGCGTCTTGCTGCGGTCCGAGTGGGCCAGGTCGATCTTGCGATCCTCGACGCCCGCCAACAGGCCCCGCTCATCGAGATCGGCGACGACCCGCTTCCGCGCCTCCATGACCTTCAGCCCCTGGTACGTCCCGGCGTTTTCATTGAGCGTGCCGTCGGGGTTGAGGATGTTGATCTTGGGGAGCCGCTGCCGCTGGCCGATCTCGTAGTCGTTCGGATCGTGGGCGGGGGTGATCTTCACGCAGCCGCTTCCCAGCTCCGGCCTGGCCCATTCGTCGGCGACCAGCGGAATCGGGCGGTCCAACAGCGGGAGCATGACCTGTCGGCCGTCGCGGGCCATGTCGCACAGCTTCTCCAGATGCGGCAGCATCGTCCGGCGCCGCTCCTGGATGTTGTCCAGCTCTTTCTCAATGTCGGGCTTCTCCTTGCCGGGCGCCTTGGCCAGCTTCTCCTGCAGTTCCCGCTTGGCGCGATCGAGCGCCGCCGCCGGATCAGGATGGACGGCGACCGCCGTGTCGCCCAGCATCGTCTCGGGACGCGTGGTGGCGATGACGACGAACTCCGGCTCGCCCGACTTCGGCTCGAGGACCGGGTAGCGGAAGCTCCAGAAGTGGCCATCCACCTCGTCGTGGAATACTTCGTCGTCGCTGACGGCCGTCTGCAGGAACGTGTCCCAGTTGACCAGCCGCTTTCCGCGGTAGATGAGCTTCTTGGAGAACAGATCGAAGAACGTGTGCCGGACCGCCCGGGCGCAGACGGGATCGAGCGTGAACCGCCATCGTTCCCAGTCGCAGCTACAACCCATCCGCTTGAGCTGCTCGATGATGCGGGCTTCGTACTGGTCTTTCCACTGCCAGATCCGCTCGACCAGTTTTTCCCGCCCCAGGTCGTGCCGGGTCTGGTTCTCCTCCTGCTTGAGACGCCGCTCGACGACCGCCTGCGTGGCGATGCCGGCGTGATCGGCGCCGGGCATCCAGAGGGCGTTGAACCCCTGCATCCGCCGTGTGCGGATGAGGATGTCCTGCAGCGTGTTGTTCAGGGCGTGCCCCAGATGGAGCGCCCCGGTGACATTGGGAGGCGGGATGACGATGGTGAAGGCTTCGCGCCCCTTATCCGGCTCGCTGTGAAAGTAGCCCCCTTCCTCCCAGAGGGCGTAGATGCGGGACTGGGCCTCCGCATGGTCGAAGCGATTGGGAAACTCATCAGGAGAAAACATAGGCGTCCCTAGTCCCGCAGGGTGTTCATCCGAGCCAGGGCGGAAACCTCCGGCGCCCAACCCGCAGACGCCACCATCTTTGCGGTTGGAGAGGAACCATGCAACGGAGGTTCGCGCCGCGATTGGGCGAAAATGTTTGAAGACTTGAACCACGCCGGCCTATGCCCCTCATTTCTTCAGCGCTGGCTTAGGCTGCTTCGTCGCATGGTTGCTTCACTCGGACAAAGTCGCCTCTGGGGACGCGATGGTCCCGGCCGAGGAATTCAGCCAAAGTGGTCGGCGAAGCATCGCCGGGCAGTCGGCGGTGTCTAGCAGGGCGGGGCATCGCAGACGATCTCGTCGAACGTTTCGATCTCCTCGTGGTCGTGACCCGACGGCGGTTCGGGGTTGCCGGGACGTCGCGCCAGGGCCGTGTGCATGCCGGCCAGGCGAGCGGCCTCGAGTTCGGCGGCGGCGTCGCTGAGGAACAGGATCCGGCCTGGCGAAAGACGCATCTCTTCGGCGATCGTGCGATAGCTGGTCGCTTCTTTCTTGGGGCCGGTGGTGGTGTCGTAGTGGCCGCGGAAGTGGGCGAGCAAGTCGCCGTGCGTCGTGTGGCCGAAGAACAGCTTTTGCGCCTGGATGCTGCCGGAGGAGTAAATCCGCACGTCAAGTCCCGCGGCCTTCCATCGTTCCAGAGCCGGCGGAACGTCGTCGTAGACGTGGGCCTTCAGCTCGCCGCTTTCGAAGCCCGATTCCCAGATCATTCCCTGCAACCGCTTGAGGCCGGTGGTCTTCGCGTCGGCGTCCATCAAGCGCAAGACTTCCCGCTGCACGAGCCGCCGCTGCTCCTCGGGCGGCCGATCGCCGGCCCATGCCGCAAAGGATGCATGCCCCGCATCGCGGGCGATCGCGTCGCACGCCGCGTTCAATTCAGGCGACCCCCAATCCCTCCGCAGATGCGCCTCCAATTCTCGCCGCACGAAGGGGAACATCACGTCATAGACGAACGAGATCGACGAGGTGGTCCCCTCAATATCCAGCAGCACGCCGCGTCCGGAGAAGTGAATCGCCATAAAGCAGGATCAGGAGTACGACGGTCGAGCGCCGGCCATTTCACTGGCCAGTTTAGCCTCGCCCACTCCAGTCCGGAACCGCGGCCGTCCGCATCAATCAACGGATCGGGCGGCGAGGATGGCGTCGCACCGCCGAAAATGCGCCGCCTGCGTGGCGTCGTATTTCGCGCCGCGGAGATCGACGAGGTAGAAGTCGACGCCCTCGACGCGCGCCCCGCGCAGATCGGCGCCGCAGAGATTCGCTTTGCGGATTTCCTCCGGCGCCTTATACGACTGCTCGTCATAGTCGTTCGTGTAGAAACCGGTGCGGCTTCCGTGACACGGATATGGACTGCCGACCAGCCCGCTGCGGGAGGAACCGAGATGAAAAGAGCATTGCCGCAGATCGGCGCCGCGGAGATCCGCCTGCTCCCACTGGATGTCCGCCAGTCCGGCGCCGCACAGGCGAGCATTTCGGAAGTCGGCCCGGGTCATCACACTGCCCGTCAGCCAGGCATGGGTGAGATCAGCGCCGCCGAACCGCGCGGCGGGAAGCTCGACGTATTCCAGGTCGCAGCTCGAGAGTTTGGCTCGCGTCAGATCGGCGCCTTGGAAGTTCGTGTCTCTTAACCTTTGATCCGATAGGTTCGCGCCGCGCAGCTTCGCCTGTTGAAAGTCGGCGCCGAGCAAGTTAGCGCCGCGAAAGTCGCAATGATCCAAACCCGCGGCGACGAGCGAGGCGCCCTCGAACTCTGCCCCGCAAAAGTTCGCCCTTGGCGCCGAAACCTCGTCCAGGCGTGACTGAACAAACCGCGCTGCAAGGAACCGGCCGTCGGTCATCACCGCACGCGACAAATCCGCGTGGCTGAAGTCGGCCCCATCCGCCTTAACTTTCTCCAGACGCGCTTTCGCCAGCCGGCAGCGGCGCAACACTGCCTCGCCGAGTTGCGAGCCGCGCAAATCAGCCTCTCGCAGGTCGGCGCGGTTGAGGTCCGCTTCACGCAGCGTAACATGAGACCGGTTGATCCCCGCCCACTGCGCCTCGGACAAATAGGCGCCTCGCAGGTTCGGGCATCGGTCGCGCTCCGGACGCCAGTTTCGATCGGACGCGAGCAGAATACTCGCCGCCATGGCCGCATTTCCAGGACGACGCCCATTCGCCAACTCCTGCAGCCGGCGTAGCGCCAGCGCGTCGCCGGCGATCAGCTTCGCCGTCTCGGCGACGAGGTCTCTCGGCAACCGAGCCGAAGGAAAGGAGAAGTCCCGTGCCTCGTGTAGTCCGGCGGCGATCTGGTCCGCTGCCTGCAATACCTGGACAAACCGGTAGCTCAGAGGCAACCGCAACACCACCGCGGGAACGTCGCGTTCGGCCAGCCGCCCCGCCAACTGGCCCGCTAGTTGGTACTCTTGGAGCAGCAGCGCCGTCGCGTAAAGCCGCACATCGCGCAGCGTCTGGATATCGCCCGCTCGCTCTAACATCTCGCGACGGAGCGCCGTCCGCACGTCGCTTATGTCATCGTTGCGGGCCATCTGCTCCGCGACCACGCGGTAGAGCTCCGGCTTTCCGTCGAGGAGCCGCCGATCCCTATCTGCCAAAAAGCGAGCCATCACGGACGAACAGCGGTCCGGATGCACCGCGAGAAGGTATTCGATTAAGTCGTCATCGCGCCAGGGCGCCAGGCGGCAACTGACATTGCCGAGCTTGAGCGATTGCCGCGCGGTGTAAACGATGACGCGGTCCGACTTCCTTGTGGAGACGTCGCGCGTGGCGTCATCGACGAGCAGAAGCCCCTCGGCGATCGGCAGCGAGGCCAGATGGGCCAGCGCCGCGCTCTTGCCGCTGCGGGGTCCGCCGACGATCTCGATCGCCTGGCGAGTATCCTCAAGACAGAGCGCGACAAGATCCTCCAGGAGGACCGTCTCATGCGTCTCAGGCGCCAGGACGCGCGGCCGCACCGGCGCCCGTCGAGGAGTGATCATCGTTCCGAAAGAGAAGACGGACGCTCACGCGAGGTAAGCGAAACGCCCCACCATCTGCAATGGTAGCGGCCGACGCCGGAGAGCGTCAATTCGCGCATCGGTGCGAAAACCATCTTTCTGTCATCAATCTTTCTGTCAAAGAACATCACGGTCGCGTTCCAATCCGCGTTGCGGCGGGTTTCTCAGGACGCACTCGGACATATCGGTTCGAAGGTACGGAGGCGGTTTCGCCGTCCCCACGAAATCGGCGAAGTCGTTAGGACAGAAAGATTATTGACAGAAAAATGAAGAGGCCTGTTATTTTGCTACAGTCTCCACCTATCTCACTTTACCTGTGAAACGTGCCCTTCGTGACGCAGACGCTCTGCCGCCCGGAATACTTCCTGAACGTCTTCTCGCAGCAGCACCAGGAGCGCCCATATCCCGAACGGAATCCCGAGAATGATTACCGGCGAGCAAAATGGCAAAAGCGAGACGACGGCCGCCGTCCTGGCTTCGCTCGAATCTCGGCCTCAGCCGGCGCGGACTCGGTCGACTGCTCCGGCGCCTGATACGGATTGACGCTCATCGCGAGGTTCACGTACGCAGCTTCGACCAGTCCAGCTCGAAGCCCTGCTTCACCAGTAGCGATTGAAAATCGTTCAGCAGCGGCGCGTGGTTGCGGATGCGGCGGGGGGGCTCGTTCTGCTTCAGGCAGTGCGCGGCCAGGGCGCCGGCGGCCTCGCCGATGTTCCATTCCACCGGGTGCAGCCGATAGCAGCCGTTGGTGATGTGCGTTGTGCCCAGGTTTTTGCAGCCGGCCAGCAGGTTCTCCATCCGCCGCGGGATCAACGCCCCCAGCGGAATCTGAAACGGCAGGCACGGCAGGTCGATGTAGTTGTCCCCCCCGGTGCTCGGGTGCAGGTCGAGCACGTAGTGCCCCACGCCCACCGAGTCGTCAAACGGCGCCGCCGTGACCTCGCCGGGCGGCCGGCCCGTCGCCTCGGACCGGGCCGGCGGCCAGACGTGCTGCTGGAGCACCGTGAACTCCGCCCGAATCCGCCGCGACTCGCGGACGTAGGGGAACTTGGCCAGGCCGTCGGACGTGCCCACGACATCCTTTCTCAGCCGAAGGCCGGGCCACCCCTCTTTGCCATCCGGCCGCGGCGCCTCGGTCTGGAGCCAGTAGAGAAGCGAGAGGCTCAGTTGCTTCGCCCCCTCGAGATGCCGCCGCCGCTCTTCCCCGCTCACATCAAAAATGCTCCCGAGCAGGTAATCGTTCTGCGGCCAGTTGACGATGGTGATGTCGCTCGGGTAATGCCCCGCCTCGAAGTTTTGCCGGTCGATGATCCGGCGGTACTTCCAAAGGTTCAGCGTGGGCGTCTGCGGGTCGGGCCGGCCGGCCACGGTCGGCGCGAACGACAACTCCCGCGGCTTGAGCGTTGGCGGATGAGTGTAGGTGAAATCCAACAGCCGCCCCGGCCAGGGAGGCGAAAGCTCGGGCACGTACCGGCGCCAGAAATCGTACCGGGCCGGCTTCTCGATCGTGTGGTCTTCGCCCTCCAGGTAATCCATGGCGAAGCACCACGTGAAGGCCTGGATGTTGCCGGCTTCGGCTTCCGCGGGAGCATGCGCCTCGCCGGTCTCCTGTTGCGACTCGGCGCCGGTGACGTACTCGGCTCCCGTGAGCGGGAGCAGGTCCCCCAGCTCGCTGGCGTCGATGAAGTACGCTCCGGTGACGACCCGCTCGCGCCCGTCGAGAACGTTTTTCAACACGACCGCCCGGATGCGATCCCTCTCGACCTCCGCCCGGACCGGTTCGGAGTTCAAGAGCAGCGTGAGGCGGCCGCTGCTCATGGCCGGCGCCAGCATCGCCTCGAGAACCGCCAGGGCGACCCGCGGCTCGTGGCACAGCCGCGACACCGATCCGTTTCCCGGGTTCAGGTTTTCGGCCGCCCTCGCCGCGTCGGTAAGCGGGTAATGTGTTCGGTAATAATCCCGCACGAGGTTGCGGAACCGCCGATAACTGCCGGTGCAGCCGAAGGACTCAATCCACCGGTTTTCATCGGGCGGGACCGCCTGCTGAGTGAGTTGGCCGCCGATCCAGTCGGTCGGCTCGGAGAGCACGACGCGGGCGCCCATCCGCGCAGCCGCCAGGGCCGCCGCGCATCCGCCCAGGCCGCCGCCGACGATCACCACGCAGGCCGCAAGCTCGCCGCCGGCGCGATCCTCCTCGGCTGCGCATCGCACGCGGGTCCACGCTGATGCTGCCAGGACACCGCAACTCGCAAGAAAATCACGACGCCTCATCGAATATCTTTCCAGCGTGGTTAATAACCTGCACGGACACGGGGACGTCGATCACGCCAGGATCGGCTCGATCACGCGGCCGCCGACGTCGGTGAGGCGGAAGTTGCGGCCGTTGTACTTGAAGGTGAGCCGCTCGTGTTCGATGCCCAACAGGTGCAGGATGGTGGCGTGCAGGTCATTGATGTGGACGCGGTCCACGGCGGCCTTGTAGCCGACCTCATCCGACTCGCCGTAGCTGACGCCGCCCTTCACGCCGCCGCCGGCCAGCCAGGCGGTGAAGCAGTGTGGGTTATGATCGCGGCCGGGCTTCTCGCCCGTCTGCGCGATCGGGAGCCTGCCGAACTCGCCGCACCAGATCACCAGCGTGTCTTCCAGCAGGCCGCGTTCGGCAAGGTCGGTCAAAAGCGCCGCCACCGGCTGGTCGGTTTCGCCGGCGAACTGGCGATGGTTGCCGTCGATGTCGATGTGCCCGTCCCAGGAACGCTGGTTCTCCATGCCGCCGGAGTAGATCTGCACGAACCGCACGCCCCGCTCCACCAGCCGCCGGGCCACCAGGCATTGCCGGGCGAAGTGGCCGCACTCTGGAACATCGATCCCGTAGAGCTTTTGGATGTACGCGGGCTCCGCGTCGATGTCGATCGCCTCGGGCGCCGCCGATTGCATCCGGTACGCCAATTCAAAACTCTCGATGCGGGCCGCCAGCTCGCCGTCGGCCGCGAACTGCTCGCGGTGCGTCTCGTTAAGCTGCTTCAAGAGATCGAGCTGCGAGCGTTGCAACTCATCCGTCAGCTTTTCGGGCCGCTGGAGGTTGTCGATCGGATCGCCGGTCGGCCGGAGATGCGTGCCTTGATAGACGCCGGGGAGAAAGCCGGCGCTCCAGTTGGCGGCGTGACCTTTGGGAAGGCCGCGGCCTTTGGGATCGCTCATCACCACGAAGCCGGGCAAATCGCGGCTCTCGCTCCCGAGGCCGTAGTTGACCCACGAGCCGACGCAAGGGTAGCCCATCCGCGGCAGGCCGCAGTTCATCATGAACAGCGCGGGCGAGTGGTTGTTCGACTCGGTGTAGCCGGAATGAATGAACGCCATGCGATCGACGTGCTGCCCGAGGCGCGGGAAGATTTCCGAGACCATCTTCCCGGACTCGCCGCGGGGGGTGAAGGCGAAGGGGGACTTCATCAACGCGCCCACCTGATTCTTGAAGAAGCCGGTGGTGTCTTTGAACTCGGCGTCGAACTCGCGGATCGACTTGCCGTTCCACTTCTCCAGCCCCGGTTTGTAGTCCCAGGTATCGACGTGGCTGGGCCCGCCGTTGATGAAGATCCAAATCACCCGCTTCGCCTTCGCGGGGAAGTGCGCCGGCTGGGCGGCGAACGGGTTCAACGCGCGATCCCCCAGCGGCGCCGCCTCCACCAGTCCTTCCTCGTGCAACATCCCCGCCAAAGCGAGCAGCCCGAAGCCGCAGCCGGCATGGCGCAGCATCTCGCGACGGTTGGGAAGGGGAGGAGTCATCTGGCGTTCCTGGATTCGGTGTTTCGTAGATCGTTTAACCGCGTGCCCAGCGGGCCGCGTGGCGGCGGCGTCTACCGCTAGGTCGAGCGCGGCCCGCTGGGAACGCGGTTAAACGAGGTTACTCGACGTATACAAACTCATTCAAACTCAGCATCGCCTGGCAAAAGTCGATCAGCGCCAATCGCTCGGCGTCGGCGTGGCCGGCTTGCTGATGACGTTCTTGCTGGGCTGCGAGAAACTCGGCCGCCACTTGCCGTTCGCGCTCCGTCGGCTCGCGAGCAAGGGCCAGACGATACGCCTGGTGCACCGCCCCCTCGCGGCTTTTGTCCTCGAGCCGGCCTGCGAATCCTTCCGCGTACTGCCGCGCCTGCGGGCTGTTCATGAACATCAGCGATTGCGGGGCGATCGTCGTCACGCTGCGGGCGCCGATGCTCACCAGGTGCTCGGGCCAGTCGAAGAGCATCATCATCGGGATCAACTGGCTCCGCTTGATGAAAAAATACACGCTGCGGCGCCGCATGTTCTGGTCGAGCGTGCCCGGGCCGAACATCGTCGTATCCAGCATTCCCGCGACGTGCAGCATCGCGTCGCGGATCGCCTCGGCCTCCAGCCGCTGCGGCGCCCGGCGCCAGTGGAAGGCGTTCTCGCGGTCGAGCCGGGCGCGGGCTTCATCGAAGTCGCTCGACTGCATGTAGACGCTGCTGGTCATCATCACCTTGTGCAGCCGCTTCAGCTTCCAGCCATGCTGCACGAGATCGCTCGCCAGCCAGTCGAGCAGCTCCGGATGCGTGGGGTGCTCTCCCTGGGTGCCGAAGTCGTTCGGCGTGGCGACGATCCCCCGGCCGAAGTGATGCTGCCAAAGCCGGTTGACCGCCACCCGGGCCGCCAGGTGGCCGGCGCCGTATTCCGTATCGGTGATCCAGTTGGCCAGCGACGCACGGCGAAAGCTGGCGCGGGCCTCGTCATTGGGCGGCGCGACTCGCCAATGCGACGCGTCCTTCTCCTCCGGCATGAGCACCTGCAAGAAGCCCGGCTCGGCGACCCCATCTTTGCGATGCACGTCGCCGCGAACGAGGAAATGCGTCTCCGGATAAAAGTGCGGATAGCCGCGATCATCGGCGTGGTGCTTAATGTGGGGCAGTCCTTCGCTGCTGACCTGCACCTTCGTCTCGCCCTCGCCTAACTCCAGCTCAATCTCGCTGCGAATCGTGGTGGTGAAGGTTGAGGCGAAGCGGTAGTAGTCCTTGGTCGGAATCGGATCGAACTTGTGATCGTGGCAGCGGGCGCAGCCGATCGACAGGCCGAGGAAGGCCACGCCGGTGGTGGCGGTCATGTCGTCCAGCTCGTCGTAGCGGGCCGACTCGAACTCCGCCTCGGTCAACTGCGTGGGAAACGGCCCGGCGCCGAGGAAGCCGGTGGCCATCATCGCCAGCGGATCCTCCGGCGCCAGCTCGTCCCCCGCCAACTGCCAGCGGACGAACTGGTCGTACGGCATGTCGGCGTTCAAGGCCTGGATCACAAAGTCGCGGTAGTGATAGGCGTGCGGGCGATCGTAGTCCTGCTCGTATCCATGCGATTCGGCGAAGCGGGCCACGTCGAGCCAGTGCCGCGCCCACCGCTCCCCGTAGTGCGGCGACTGGAGCAGCCGGTCGATCAGCTTCTCATACGCCTGCGGATCCGCGTCGTTGATGAACGCCTCGACTTCCGCCGGCGTCGGCGGCAGGCCGAGGAGATCGAAGTACGCGCGGCGGATTAACGTGCGGCGATCGGCCGTCGGATTGGCATGCAGGCCGAGCTGCTCCTGCCGGGCGAGGAGGAAGCGATCGATCGGCGTGCGAACCCACGATTCATCCTTCACCGCCGGCGGGTCGGTTCGCCGAAACGGCTGGAACGACCAGAACCGCCGCCCCGCCTCCAGGTCGATGGTCCCCGCGACCGGGGCCGAGTCGCCTTCGCGCGGATCGGGGGCGCCGATCTCGACCCACTTCACGAAGTCCGCGATCACCGCGTCGGGCAGTTTCCCGGTGGGAGGCATCTCAAACGACTCATGCCGCAATGCCGACACGAGCAGACTCTCGTCCACGTTTCCCGGAACGACCGCCGGCCCGCTGTCACCGCCGCTCCGGGCGCCGTCCCGCGTGTCCAAGAGCAGGTTGCCTTTCAGCTTCCCGTCGGCGGCCGCCTCCGCGGAATGGCAGGCATAGCATTTCTCCACCAGCACCGGCCGAATCTTCGACTCGAAGAACTCCAAGCCTTGCCGATCCGGCTCCGCAGCCGCGAGTCCCGAACCCCAGGCGAGAAGGGAGGCGAGCGCCAGCAGAGTTCGCATCACGTGAGCCATAAGATCCGACGAGGCGGGAGACGCGGAGAAGGGGAGCGGAGGAAATCCGCAGGAGGGTGAACCTCAAGTATGAGGAACAACAGCCGCGTTTGTCAAACGAGACGCGTGGCGCGCGTGCGCTCTACAGCCTCCAGCCGTCATTGAGCACGCCCTCTTTCACCACTACGGGCACTCCGTCGCGGATGTAGAGCGGGTCGTGGTCGGCGTCGGGGGCGTTCTCCTGGCGGATGATCTGCACGTTGCGGCCGATGCGGCAGTTCTTGTCGATGATCACCCCCTCGATCACGCTGCCGTCGCCGATGCCCAAGGGCGGAAGGCCGGCGGATTGATCCTTCGTGAGCTGCAGATCCGTTTCGTAGTAGTCGGCGCCGAAAAGGACCGAGTTGCGGATGGTCACCCCGTCGCCGATGATGCAGCGGATGCCGATTACGCTGTTCTCGATGACCGCCCCCTTGCCGATCCGGCAGCCATCGGCCAGCAAGGCGCCGCTCACCTGGGCCCCGTCCAGCCGCGTCGGCTGCAACATGCGGGCCCGGGTGTAGATCGGCGACTCGGGCGCCGCCAGGTTGAACGGCGGGTTCGGCGACGCCAGGCTCACGTTCGCCTCGAAGAAGGCGGCCACGGTGCCGATGTCCTCCCAGTACCCGTCGAACAGGTGCACCTGCACCTTCTTGCTGCGGATGGCGGCCGGGAAGACCTCCTTGCCGAAGTCCTGGTAGTGCTCGGTGTGCGTGAGCAGGTCGATCAGCGTCTGCCGGTCGAATAGATAGATGCCCATGTTCGCCAGGCACTCGCGGCCCTTGCTTTCCACGCCACGGGCGTCGATCCATTTCGGGTCCATCGTGACCGTCTCCACCTCTTCCTGCTGTTGCGGCTTCTCGAGAAAGCCAACCACGCGGCCGGACTCATCCACCCGCATCACGCCCAAGGCCGAGACTTCATTGCGGGAGACGGGAAAGGCGCCGATGGTGACCTGCGCCCCCGTCTCGCGATGCACGCGGAGCATATCGCGATAGTCCATCTGATAGAGCTGATCGCCCGAGAGGATCAGCACGTAATCGGCGTCGGAGTGCTCGATGTAGCGGAGGTTCTTGCGCACGGCGTCGGCGGTGCCTTGATACCAGTCGGTCCCCGGCTCCTCGGTCTGCTGGGCGGCCAGGATCTCGACGAAGCCGTCGCCAAAGCGGTCGAAGGTGTAGCTGCGGCGGATGTGCCGGTGCAGGCTGACCGAGAGGAACTGCGTCAACACGTAGATCTGCTTCATCCCGCTGTTGATGCAGTTGGAGATGGGGATGTCGATCAAGCGGTACTTCCCCGCCAGCGGGACCGCGGGCTTGGAGCGATACTTGGTGAGCGGAAACAGCCGCGTACCCCGGCCGCCGCCGAGCACCATGCACATAACGCGATTCATGACGTCTCCCTGTGTTCGCCGCGCGCCGGCGCCTGGCCGGCGCCTTCCTGTCGCCCGCGCCCGCGATTATACGGCGCCAGGCGTCGCAACCGAAGCACCGCTGAAGAAACCTGATATAATCCGGTCGTGGGCGGATGGGCGCCCGTGGCCTGATTCGCGCCAGGTCATTTTCGGGGAGCCTTGCGGCACGAATAGCAACGGAGCGACTCATGCGTAAAGCGACGCTCGTACTGCTGGTCTTCATCCCGGTGCTGATCGCCGCCCTCGGCGAAAGCTGGGCGCAGCGATACGGACGGTATCGCGGCGGGTGGATCGATCCTGACGATCGACGCGGCGTGCCCGACTGGGAGAAGGACGAGCACTTCCGCAAAGACGTCTTCACCTTTGTGCGGATTCGCTATCAGTCGGGCTGGGGCTACGGCCGCGGCGGCGGAGGTTGGGCCACCGACTTTCCCGACAGCGACCTCAACTTTCCCTTCCGCTTACAGCAGCTCACCTCGATGCGGGTCAACCCCGACTACAAGGTGCTGGAGCTGACCGATCCCGAGCTGTTCGACTACCCCTTCATCTACCTCATCGAGCCGGGGCGGATGCTGCTCAGCGACGAAGAGGTCCGCGGGCTGCGGCGGTACCTGCTCAACGGCGGCTTCCTGATGGTGGACGACTTCTGGGGCGAGGATGAATGGGAGAACCTGGCCAAAGAGCTGCGCCGCGTGTTTCCCGACCGCCAGCCGCAGGAGCTGCCGCTGGAGCACCCCATCTTCCACTGCGTGTACGACCTCAAAGAGAAGCCGCAGGTGCCCAGCATCCACGCCTGGCTCGGCTCGGGCCGCA
>JAHWKS010000534.1 GCA_019347795.1 Planctomycetota bacterium
TGGCTCTACGCGAGCCGGCGACTGGATCCTGAGGGAATTTGACAAGCTTGTAATCTGCGGAAACAGAAAAAGATGCAACTGGTTTCCCGACAAACTCACTTTTTGAGGAGGAAAGTCTGATGCGAATGATGTTGTTGACTCTGGCTGTCCTGGCGTCCCTGGCATTCGTTGTCCCGTCGATCGCCGCGGCCTGTGACGGCGGTTATGGCGGGATCGGCTACTACGGGGGGCCGGGCCATTATCCGGCGTATCGCCCGTCGTACGGTGGCCTCTATCGCGGCTACTACGGCGGCTACGACTTTGGCAGGTACTACGGCCGCGGCGGCTATGACTTTGGCAGGTATTACGGTCACGGCGGCTGCGGATACGGCGGCTACGGATGCTGGTAGTTCCGGGACTGGAAAACCGCTACTGCCCCTGACGGCCGGCTGGAGAAGGCGCTCCGGGCCGGACGTTCCCTGACCCTGCCTCGCGGCACAATTCGAGAGAAGTATGCCGGTTGGGACCGGTATGTCGTTTGATTCGGAAGTGAGTTGCTCACACGAGAGGTTTTCGTACCTGCATCATTAAAAGGAGAAACGCGATGGACGAACGTGCTCGCGAATCAAGCCGAGCGATCATCAAGCGTCGCGAGGCCATTCGGATGATGGGAACGGCCGCGACAGGGCTGGCAGCCGGTTGCGCCGCAAGTCAGGCGTACAGCGCCGAGGACGCGCACCGGGGACAAGGAAAGAACATGGAGCCGGTGAGTAAGCCCCAGCATTACATTTGCGGCTTTCACGTCGCGAAAGCGAATCCGGGTTTTCAGATCGAGACGCAGCATTATTGCTCGATGCTCAACGAAGACATCCATCAGTGCCTGCTCTACGACTCGACCGAGAAGAACGCCAAGCTCTTGGGAGTGGAGTACATCATCAGCGATAAGCTCTACCGGCAACTCCCGAAGAAGGAAAAGAAATATTGGCACGCTCACACCTACGAGGTGCTTGCCGGTCTGCTGGCGGCGCCCAACACGCCTCCCGAGGACGAGCAAGAATTCATGCGGGCCCTGATCACCACGTGGGGCAAGACTTGGCATACCTGGCCCGATCCGAAAACCGACGTGCCGCTGGGCGAGCCGCTCCTGATCTGGTCATTGACCGGAGACGGCCAAGCGGATGAGGAGATGATCGCCCGTCGCGACCGCCGGCTCGGCGTTTCCACGCAGGAACTCCGAAAGCGGCGAACCAAGGCCTACGGCTATCAGGTTCCACAGATCGACCAGCCTGAATCTTTGGATGCGGTCGGCCGTCAGTGGACCGACGACGGCCCCGACGAACCGCGGACGCTGCCCGAATGATCGATGCTCGACGAACCACGACACTCGGCAGCGTGCCGGGTATTCAGCTCCCCGAGAAGGAGTACGGCCCAAACTGCTGACCGACGTCCGGTTCTCTTGGTCCGTCGCGCTCGTTGGCTCAAGCTCCAAGAGGAAAAAAACGCAAAGCAGTGGAAATGGTTACGCCTGTCCTTCAGGCGGAGTTAGCGGCTTCTGGATCTGTATAGGAATCTACACGCCCCTTTTTCGGAGTGCCTCTCATGCCCAAGCGCAGTCTCGTCGGTTTGATCATTCTCGCCTCCTCCGCCGCGGGATTGTGCCGCGCGCCGATGGCCTTGGCGCAAGGCTCCGGGAGCAGCCGGTCCAGCCCGCCTCGGGCGACCCGGCCGCGGACGGTCGAAGAGTTCTATGTTTCCTTTTGGCGACATCTTCAACGCCCCCAGCAGCCGTACACGAATTGGCCGAGGCCTCCGGGAGGCAACGGGTCCAGCGGCGCACCCTCGCCGCACGGCGAGTTCGCCAAGTTTTACGCGAACAAGATCGCCAGCGACAATCCCGCGGCGCTTCCTTACGGCGCCATCCTTGTTGCCGCGAACTACGCCGAGGACCAGACGACGCTGGTGGACATCAGCGTGATGTACCGCGTGAAAGGGGCTGATCCGCAGCACTCTGACTGGTATTGGATGAAGTATCTGCCGAACGGCTCCATTGCCAGAACGCCAGCGAGCGAGGGACGGAAGGCGATTGCAGGCAGAGTCGCGTCGTGCATCGAGTGTCACAGCAAAGCGGCTCGCGCGGATTTCGCCTTCTCCAACGATCCCGCAGAAACCAGCGAGAACCAATGAACCAGACGCCTGGTGAACTCACCTGCGATTCACAAGTTCGTCGGCCGCGTGCGTTCCGCCTCTTGCGCGTAGCTGTCCCCTGTGCGGTGTTGTTCGTTGTCGCTTGTTATCTCGTGCTGCGATGGACGACGCCCGAGGTTGTCGTCGGACGCACTTGGCCGAAGGACGAGCGTCTTTCGACTGACGAGATCGACCATTGGCAATGGGACCGCTTGCTTAGCCGTTACGTTGACGAGCACGGGAACGTCGCCTACGCCGATTGGAAAAACTCCGCGGCCGATGTGCGGGCGTTGGATGACTATCTGAACACGCTGTCGCGCGCCGACCTCGTAAGGGGAGCGACGCGAGAAAGCCGCCTGGCGTTCTGGATCAATGCCTACAACGCGCTGACCGTGCAGGGCATTTTGCGCGAGTACCCGACCGCGAGCATCCAAAACCACGCGGCTCGACTGGTTGGCTACAACATCTGGCGCGATTTGCTGCTGCGCGTCGGCGATCAGAGCTACTCGCTAGGGCGGATGGAGCATGACGTCTCGAGGAAGCTGCACGAGCCGCGAATTCATTTCGCGATTGTCTGTGCATCGCGTGGGTGTCCACGATTGCTGAACGAAGCGTACACGGCGGAAAACCTGGAAGCACAGTTGCAAGCAAACACGCGCCACTTTTTCGCCGATCCCTTGAAATTCGATTATGACGGCCAGCGCCGCGAACTGAGTGTCTCGCCGATCGTGAAGTGGTACGCGGAAGATTTCGGCTCCGGTGACGCTGAAATACTTAAGACCATCGCCCAGTATTTGCCGGACGAAGCGGCGCGGCAAGCGGCGTCCACGGGCCACGCGCGATTGTCCTACCTCGATTACGATTGGAGCCTCAATGACCATGCGGATTCTCTCCTCGACGCCCCCTTGCCGCCAGTCCTGGAGTGACTCGTCGATGAACCTGACGGACGTATTCGTTGTCATTCCCGCCTTGAATGAGGAGGAATCGTTGCCGCTGGTTCTGCGAGACTTGCCTCCCGTCGGGCGCGTGATCGTTGTGGACAACGGATCGACCGACGGCACGGCTCGCGCGGCCGCAGCGGGCGGCGCATCCGTCGTCACGGAGCCAAAACGAGGATACGGCGCCGCCTGTCTCCGCGGATTGGCCGCCCTCGAAGAGTTAAGTTCAGCAGGGGCCGCGCCGCCCAAAGTCATCGCTTTTGTTGACGCCGATTACAGCGATCATCCGAATCTGCTGCCCAGTCTCGCCGAACCGATTCTCTCGGGCGACGCGGATTTCGTGCTTGGTTCGCGGCTCCTGGGCCAGCGGGAGCCGGGGGCCATGCCGCCGCAGAGCGTGTTTGGAAATCGGCTTGCCTGTTTTCTCATGCGGTGGCTGTTTGGGATGCGGTACACCGACCTTGGCCCGTTCCGGGCTATTGCGTACCAGCGCCTCCGCCAATTGAAGATGAGCGACGAAAACTTTGGCTGGACGGTGGAAATGCAAATCAAAGCGGCTCGTCGCCAGTTGCGAATTTTGGAAATCCCCGTCCCGTACCGTCGGCGCATCGGCCAAAGCAAGATCAGCGGCACGCTGCTGGGATCCGTTCGCGCCGGCTACAAAATTCTTTATTTGATTGGCAAGTACGGCTGTCAGCAACAGTCCGCTTGAATTCCTCGAATATGCGTAGTTCGACCGATAACCACGACAGCCGACGACGCTTCTGGGCCTTGATAGGCGTGGGAGTCGCGTCCTGGCTGGGATACTTGGTCATCGCGCTTGGCGCCCAAAGCCTGCATGAAGAAGGTTCAGGAAGACACTCGCTCCTTTTGCTTCTGGCGCTGTTTGCCTTGCAGTTCGGCCTCTACTTGGGCGCGATCTGGCTGGCTCGTCGCGCGCGACAAGACGGTCGGCTGCTGGCTCTGATCGTCGCCGCCGCGGTCGCCTTTCGAGTGACGCTGCTCTTCTCAGACCCCATCGAGGAAATCGATCTTTATCGGTACCTGTGGGACGGGGCGGTCGCGACAGAGGGGGTCAGCCCCTTTCGCTACAGCCCTTATCAGGTGCTCGCCGCGCCCGCCGACGCGGATTTGCCTAGCGACTTGGCGCGACTGGTCAAGCTCCGCGACCGCTCGCCGGAGATGGCAGTGATCCTCGACCGAGTCCATTTCGGCGAACTTCCCACCGTTTACCCGCCTGTGAGTCAGGCGATCTTTGCGATCGCAGCCTGGAGCACGCCGCATGGCGCCTCGGTGTACTGGCGCATGACGTGGATGAAAGCGTGGTTCGTGGCCTTCGATCTGGCGACGCTCTTCCTGATCATCGGCTTGCTGCGGCTATCAGCACAGCCCGTCGGTTGGAGCGTTGCTTACGCCTGGTGTCCGCTCTTAATCAAAGAGATCGCCAACAGCGGGCATCTTGACGCCCTGGCATTTTTCCTGGCAACGCTGTCGCTGTATTTTGCGGTTTTGGCTTTGTACGGAACGCAGGGCGAGCGGTTCAAACGCTGCGCCGCAGTTGCGGCGATCATAATTCTGTCGCTGGCCGTAGGCGCTAAACTCTACCCCGTGATCCTCGCGCCGCTGGTGCTTCTGTCTTCCGCATCGCGATTCGGTTGGCGTTTTACTTTCGTCGTCGCCGCCGTATTTCTGCTCGTCACCGGCATTCTCCTTTGGCCCATGCTACC
>JAHWKS010000535.1 GCA_019347795.1 Planctomycetota bacterium
AACCTGTTCCTGGCCGCCGTTCATTTTCTTCTGCTGTCGGGGGCCGAGCACGAACTGGGCAGCTTCTATCACTCGTGCGTCGAAAACCCGAGGCCGCACGCAGACGCCTTTCCGGCTTTCCACGATTTCTGCCTGTCCCGGGAAGGCGCCGTCCGCGAGCTGATGGCCCGCCGGCGGGTGCAGACGAATGAGGTGCGGCGGTGCGGGTATCTGTTTCCCGCCTTTTCCTACGTCGCCAGGACGACCGGGCGGCCGCTTGCATTAATCGAAGTCGGCGCCAGCGGCGGGCTGAACTTGATCTGGGACCGCTACGCCTACGACTACGGCGCCGGCCGGCTCTATGGACGGCCCGGCGCGCGGGTTCGGATCAGCACGGCGCCGCGAGGCGACCAGCGGCTGCCGTCGCCGAACAGGACTCCCACCGTTGCACATCGGGTGGGCGTCGATCTGCACGTGCCAGACATGGCGAACCCGGCCGACGCACTGTGGCTGCGGTCGCTCATCTGGCCCGACCAGCCGGAACGCATGGAGTTGATGAAAGCCGCGATTGAGGAAGTGCGGCGCGCGCCGCCGCGGCTGATCGAAGGAGACGCCTTCGATGTGCTCCCGGACCTGATCCGCCAGGCGCCGGAGGAGGCCGCGGTCTGCGTTTTCCATTGCCACACGCTGAACCAGTTCTCCGCCGAGCAGCGGGAGGACTTCCACCGCCTGTTGGCCGCCGCGTCGACGGAGCGGCCTCTGATCCAGTTATCGGCGGAATGGATTTTCACGCCGACACCCGAACTCCGCCTGCTCCGCTGGTTCGAAGGGACAATGCAGGAAGAGCATCTGGCGAACGTGGATCACCACGGCCGCTGGATGGAATGGCTCACCAGGCAAGAGTGAACGCCGTCTGCGCCACGCGGGACAATCGGCATCTACTCTTGGGTCTTCACGTACGAGTCGAACACGCGCACTTTGGCCCACGTCTCGCGGTTCTCTTCGATGAACTTCTGGTGGCGAGGGTGGTCCTGGTACTTATCGTGGGCGGCCTTGTCGGCGAACACGAGGTTCAGGGCCACGTCGAAGTCTTGATCGTTCACTTCGCGCTTGAACTCCTCGGCCAGCACGCCCGCCGAGAAATAGACGGTCCCTTCGTGGCCGGAGAGATATTTCTGACACGCGGCAATCAGTTTCTCGCGGGCCTCGGGCGTGCGGTCCTTGAGCGTGAAGTAGACCATGTGGGCGATCGGCGGATCGGCGGCCTGCACGTTGGCGGCCATCGCCAAGACTCCCAGAGCCAAGGCTATCACGAAAAAGTGATTCATCGCAGTTCTCCTACAAAGGCGCGAAAGGGACGATTACACGAAAGGAACGATTGTGCGAGCCATTCTGATCGTACGATCCGGCCTCTGCAAGCCGGCGCGGCGGCGTCAAATGCGGCGCCACCGGCGTAGCCGAATTCTGAGAAGGTATTCCGCTTGAGAAAACCTCGGCGAATGGGCGAAGTGGTGAAGATCGCGGGAGAAGCGCGACGATAGCAACCGGTAAACGTCCTTGTGGAAGGTCATCCGGTTCATGCTCCCCTGCGGGCCGCTTCGCTGTCGCCGAGAAACCAGAACGGTTCGGGACCGGCGCCCCCCGGGTTGCTTTGTCGGCATCGGCCTGCCACGCGTCCATCCGGATCCTAGGAGCCTCCCATGAAAACCCGTTACTTTCTTCCGGCGTTGCTGTCGGTGGGCTTGCTGTATGCGGCCCTCGCCTCCAACGCCAGCGCGTTCGAGTTGCTGAATCGGATGATGGGTCACGGCGGCGGATGCTGCCACAACACGTGCGGCTGCGAGCCGACGTGTTGCCCCGAGCCGTGCTGCCCGCCGACGTGCGGCTGCGAGCCGACCTGTTGCCCCGAGCCGTGCTGCCCTCCGACGTGCGGCTGTGAGCCGGCCTGCTGCCCGCCGGCGTGCGGCTGCGAGCCTTCGTGCTGCCCCGAGCCCTGCTGCGATTCGTGCTGCGACCACGGCTGCAAGAAGCGTCGCGTGGGCCTGCTGCAACGGCTCTTCGCGCGGTGCAAAGACAAGTGCTGCGCCCCGAAGTGCTGCGAGCCGGCCTGCTGCCCGGCCCCCTGCGCTCCGACGTGCGGCTGCGGTTACTAAGCGGACGGTAGAAGCCATCATCCGCCCGGCGCCGGCGCGTTTCCCCCTGCCGCGCGCCGCGGCGCTGGTGGCGACTCCACAAAGGCCCTCGGCATCACGCGAGGGCCTTTTGCGATTAGAACGCCGCGGGTTCGAGCTGTGCGTTCTCAAGTTTCAGATGGAGCACGTTGACGCCGGCGTCGAGTTCTTGCTCAAAGACGTACGTGCGCCCGACGGCTTGCGGGGAATCGCGAAGGACGGCGCCTTCTTCGCCCGGAGGAAGCGGCCGTCCGTCGCGCAGCACGGCGTGGGTGACGTGAATGGCGTATCGGCCGGGAGGCGCCCCCTGGGCGTCTTGGTAGGTGACGTAGATTTCTCCGTCCTCGCCGGTCGCGCCGAAGAACTGCCGCGCGGGATTATCGTGCTGAACGAGCATCAGGTCGGCATTGGAAACCGGCTGCCCCTGATGCGTCACGGCGCCCTCGACCCGAGCGACCGGCGGACCGCATCCCGCGCCCGCGGCGGCGAACGCGATGACCAGCAGCCCAAGCCCCACCGCCTGCGGCGAGCAAAACCTCCGCATGAGCAGCTTCCCCTCGATCCCCTCGATTGCTGGAATAGGTCCTCGCCAATCGCCGCGAGACATTCTCGGAATTATAGCGCGCTGACGTCGATCGGCTCCCCGTCGTCACGGACGCCTAGAGCCCGGAAGACATTCACATCGACGCCGAAGCGGACCATCCGCACCGATCCGTCGCACAACACGCCCATCATTCCTCCCGGGTGCGAGCCGCCAAACTGAAGGTCGGTGAAATTGCTGGGAAGCGACGTGTCGAAGATATCCTTCTCGGGCGGCTTGGTAGTCCGGCGGACGACGTCGTCGGGATAACCGGCGGTGTAGAGGTCCTCATTATCGCCGCAACAACCGCCGTTCTCCATGAAAGCCCTGTGCAGCCGCGTTTCTCCCGCCAAGAGGGTAGCGGAAAGGCCGTCGGTGACGGCGGCGAAGTCCGCCACGCCGTTCCGGCTTCGCTGGACGGCGCCGCGACGCGTCGTGTTGTTCCGGCCGCCGTTGGCCGCGTAGTCCGACTTAGCGCGGTTCTTATACAGCCTGGGCGTCCTCCGCGTTGGGCAGTAGAACACCTCCACCACGGTCGTTCGCAAGTCAGCGATGCTGGCCGTGCCGGCCTGGTAGGCGTTCTCCTGCTCCAGGTAGGGGAGAATATGATACGGCCAGTTATAGAAGGCGAAATTGTTGTTGTCTGGACTGCAACAGCCACTGGGGCCGTTGTCGCCGCCATACGGAATCCGCTTGTGCGTGTCGTGATAGTTGTGGAACGCCAGCCCGATTTGCTTGAGATGGTTCGAGCAGCTCATCCGCCGCGCAGCCTCGCGCGCCGCCTGCACCGCGGGAAGCAGCAGGGCGACCAGGATTCCGATAATCGCGATCACCACCAAAAGCTCCACGAGCGTGAAGCCGCGACGGAAGCGGAGCGTCGCCATGGGAGAGACTCGCTCAGGATGAGGAATGACGAGGAATCTGGATATTATGCCGCTCCACCAACGACTGCAAGCAGATGCTCCCGAACCGACTGTCAGGCTCCGGTCGAACCGGACTCTCACTTCCGGTCCAGCGTAAACACCGCCTCGCCGGGCGCCGATTGGAGGGTCTTCTGCAGCACGCGGACGGTGGAGTCGGGCGTCTTCTCCTCTTTCAAAAGCGTCTCGATTTCCGCCTGGGCTTCGGCCCAGCGGCCTTCCTCCCAGAGCTGCACCGCGCCTTCGTAGCGGCGGCAGCGGGCGAACCAGTCCGGGTCGGGCTGTGGTCCGTACAATTCCCACAGCTCCACGCTATCGTCCACGCCCACGACCCGCGCCTTCCCGATGCGGCGGAGATGAATGCCCTCTTCGAGCTTCTCCCGGGTGGAGCGGGCGAGGAGCGCCGAGACCTCGAAGTACTTCGTCGCCCCCTCGATCCGGCTGGCCAGGTTCACCGTGTGTCCGCGGGGGCCGTACTTGAGCCGCCGCTGGCTGCCGGCGTTTCCCACCTGGGCCACGCCGGTGTTGATCCCGATGCCGATGCGGATCGGCGATCCGACCTTCTCGCCCCAGCGGCCGTTCAGCTCCGGCAGCGCCGCGAGCATCGCCAACGCGGCGCGGCACGCCAACGAGGCGTGCTTCGCCTGCTCCAGCGGGGCGTTCCACATCGCCGCGAAGCCGTCGCCGTAGTAGTCGATGATCGTTCCCTCGTGCTCCATTACCGCCTGCGTCAGCCGGTCGAGGATTTCCCCCGCCAGCTTGTAGGTGTCCTTGGCGCCGAGCTTCTGGGCGATCTTGGTGAAGCCGCGGAGGTCCGTGAAGAGCACCGTGATCTCGCGATCGCTCCCTTCCAGCAGTTGCGGGTTCCGCTCCAACTCATGGGCGACCTGCGGCGAGACGAATCGCTCCAGTTGCACGCGGTGGCGGGCCGCCTCGGCTTCTTTCGCCAGCCGGGCCAGACCGTTGCTCACGGCGCCGGCCAAGAGCTGCACCAACTGCGCCTCCAGCGGCGTGACGCCGGTGCGGGCGTCGCCGCGCGAGTCGCCCTCGCCCGGCGACTGGTGCGGGCGAAGGTCCCGCGAGCCGTACACGATGCCGACGATCTCCCCCGTCGCGTCGAACACCGGCGCTGCCACCACCGCCTCAATCTGCGCCAGCGTGTTCACCGAGCCGAG
>JAHWKS010000536.1 GCA_019347795.1 Planctomycetota bacterium
GCATCCTGCGCCGCTGGGCGGCCCAGGAGGGGCTCGTTGTGGCGAGCTATGTGGACGGGTAGCATTCGATTGGCGGATTTCCCATGAAGCTCCGCTACGCGGAACCCGACCTGTCCATTGCGAAAAAGCTCGGCGATCGCCGCCTCCAATGGCTTATAGAGCTGGGAGCCGAGGAGCTTCGGCATGCCGGCCCGGAGGAGCCGGGATTCCTCTTCGGTTATCAGCAAGGAATGGAGCGTCTGCGGCGGCAAGTCGGCAACCGGTCGCATGTCCGAGATCGCCCCGAAGAACGGGAGGAGCTGATCCGTCTGGATCATGTCCTTGAGCGGTTGACGGAGCAGAGCATCGAGGTCCCGACGCCGCGGCTTGGGTTCTCCAGGTGGATGCTGAACCGCCGGCTGACTTCACGTTCCCGCTTTTTGTGCGCACGCCAACCTCGTCGTGGAAGCGCGGCGGTCAGCAGGCGAAAGCGCGAAACCTTCGGGAGCTGAACGACGAAGCGGAGTTGCTACGACGGGCTTTCGGCTGGGACACGCCGAGCCCGGGAATGGCTTGACTTGGCCATCGCCGGGAAGTGGATGTTCGGAGATGCGCCGCAGGAGATCCGCGTCTGGGTCGTGGACGGCGCGCCGGCGGCCTGGTCGTTTCACTATCTCCACGCCGTGCCGAACCCGATCGGTTTCCCGCCGTCACAGGCCGACTTGCAACTGCTCACCGAGCTTGCCGCCAAGGTCGCCTCGCCGTTCCGGTCTCGTCTGATTGCGGCGGATTTCGTGCGCGACCGCGACGGAAAGTGGCGCTTCCTCGAAGCCGGACCGGGAGCGGCGGCCGGCACCACATTTGAAGCTGTCTTCAAATTCGTGGCGCAGCGGCTGGTGGGCGTGGAAGCTCCTCCGCCCGCCTCCGACGTGGGCGGAGCGTTGTAATCCGCGAGCCCAGACCGAACAATGCGCTGAGGGGAACGCCTTTCAGCCGGGGAGCGGGAAATGGCCAAGAGACGAAACAACGGCGGCGGCTCGCCGGCCGCTTTCCGTTCGCTGGCCCAATTGCCGCAGTCGCCGGAGGAGGTGTGGCAGGCGGAGATCTGTCGCTCGCCAGCGTGGATGCGGATCGCCGGCCAGCCGCAGCGTCCCTGGATGGCGCTGGTCACGAACCGGACGGAGGATCTGGTGCTGGCCCATGAGATGCCGGACGCGCAGCCGACTCCCAAACAGCTGCAGGAAAAACTGGCGGAAGCGATGCGGTCGGCGGAGTTCGGCGCGCCGCACCGGCCGAGCGAGGTGCAGGTTCGATCGGACGAACTGCATGCCAAGCTGCGCGCCCCCTTGGAGGCGGTGGGGATCAGGTGCGTCGTGGTCGAGCAATTAGAGCACGTCGACTTCGTGCTGCGGGACCTGGCGAAACATCTTCAGGGCGGGCGCACCGTGCCGGCGCTGGTGGACGCCCCCGGCGTGGGGCCGGAGCAGATCCGTAGCTACTTCGAGGCGGCCGCCGGTTACTACCGGCAGTCGCCGTGGCGGCGCCTCCCCGGCGACACGCCGATCAAGGTCGAGTGCAGCTTGCTGGAAAGCGGCCCGTGGTACGCCGCGGTGATGGGCCAGGCGGGCATGACGTTCGGGCTGGCGCTGCACGAGGGGGCGGAGGCGCTGGGAGAGACACTCGCCAGCGACGTTCCGGAAGAAGCGGCTCGCCACGCCTCGGCGCTCTCGCTGATGTACGGCGAGAAGGTCGAGATCGCGGTGCGCGACCTGGATGCGGCGGAGAAGTACGGCTGGCCTGTGGCGGGGGCGGCGGCCTATCCGCTCGCCTTGCGCGTCAATCCCGGCCGCACGGTTCGCGCGCCGCTGCGCTGGGAGCTTCAGCTGCTGGAGGCGTGCCTGTGGGCGATCCCCGACTTCCTGGCGGTCGATGCCGAGAGGGCGAGGATCCGTACGCCGCGGGTTTCGGAGTCGATGGAGCTGATTCTGTCGTGGGCCGCGGGATGAGCCGCTAATCCTTTCTTCGCCGCAACCACAAATATCGCCATGACGCCGGAAGCATTCTTCACGTTGTCCAACGGAGTGTCGCTGGTCGGCTGGCTGCTTCTGATCGTAGCTCCTCGCTGGAAGTGGTCCGCACGGCTGATCTGCCCGGTGGTGGCGCCTTTCCTGTTGGGCCTCGTTTACATCGGCCTGCTGCTTTCACTCCTGGGACAGCTCGATGGCGGCTTTGGCACGTTGGAAGAGGTGGCCCGGCTGTTTGAGAACCGGTACGCGCTCCTGGCGGGCTGGGTTCATTACCTGGCGTTTGATCTGTTCGTCGGAAGCTGGCAGGTGCGGGATGCGCAGCGGCTGGGAATCTCCCACGGGTTTGTCGTCCCGTGCCTGATTCTGACGCTCCTCTTCGGGCCAGCCGGACTGGTGTTGTACTTCGTGGTCCGCTGGGCGGCCGCGAGGAACGCGTCAGTCGAGGACAGCCCCGCACGTTCGGCTTCGGCATGACTGACCGGGGTTGCGAACGCCGCTTCGCCCCCTTTGCGCAGGGAACGGCCGGTGATTGCTCCACGCATGTCGCCGTCGCACAATACCGGGAGACGGCCAGCGGCAACCAAGCACGGCATGGAGGAAAAACCAGATGATCGCAGCAAGTCCAAAGAAAACGATCTCGCAAGTCTTCGAGGAATTCCTTGCCGACCAGCAGGCGCGGCTCAGCCCCAGGACTTTTGCGAATTACGAAGACATCGTAGGGCTCTTTGAAGGCTTTTTGGAGGGCTATTGGCCCGGCCACGACGACGAATACGAGAAAGTCACCAAAGCGGGCGGTACGTACTGCGGCACGTTCGGGCCCGAAGAGATCCCATACGCCTATGGCGAGTTCTTGGGCTACTACATGCCCAACAAGGTGATGGGCGGCAAGGAGACGATGAAGGCGGCCGGCACGGTCACGAAGAAACTGGCCCGATGGCTCGCCGAAAGGGGATACGTGGAAGACGCCAGCGAGGCCGAGGAGCGGGCGAGCGAAGCGACGCGAGATTTGCCCGCCGCTCAGGATGTGCTCAACTTGCTCGATGAATTCGTGGACACCAACGCTCCCGGTGATTACGAGGACGAAATCCAGGATCACTTCTGGATCAAGAAGATTGAGCCGGGAAAGCTCTGGCTGGAGCCGCTGACGATGTACGACGGGGTGATCGGCCCGGTGCCGGTTCCCAAACAAGTCACGCAGATCTGCCGCGAGATGTGGGATATTGGCGGCGTGGTCGTGAAGACCAGGCGTGGCTGGCGGTTCCTGGAGGTCTGGAAGGTGAGCCCGTAGAAGTCAGGTGCTTTCACCACCTCACTGGTCGGCACGGTTTCGGGCTCCGCCACTGTCGTGTGGATCGGAGTTCATCCAACATGCTTTTGAGTTCTTCGTAAGCCGACTCCAGCGGTCCCGCTAAATCCAGGTTCTTCGTCCGTTTCATGTCGGAGGTGGCATCGGCAAGCAACTCCTCGATCCGCTCCGACATCAACGTCAACTTGTCGTCGTCCAGTCCCGAGTTTCGCAGCAGGTCCGTCGCATTTTTGTGAAAGGCGAACAACGCCCCGAACAGGTTTCCCTCGATGGCGGCGAGATTCGGGTTGTCGGGCGTTTTTCTTTTCCGCTCGTCCATGTTCGCATTCCTGCTGGCGGTCGCTACTCCCCATCATCCAAAAGCCACTCTCTTGCCCGCTCGACCAGCAACAGGTCACGGGTGCATTGCCGAATGTCGTCCTTCCGCATGTCCTCGACCTCCTCGGGGTCGAATTCGTCATCGCCCTCGAACAGCCCCGGATTAAACGGCTCCGTCTCTCGCGCCGTTTCCGGATAGCGACAGCTCTTGCCCCAGCCGCTCGAACTCCCGCCATGCGGTCGCCCAGTCCCAGGAGGAGGACTCGATAACCTGGGCGAGCGTTTGCTCCAGCTCGGTGGGAAAGCTAGCGGCTTTGAGGATCTTGGCGCGCCGGGGCACCAGTAGCGCCGGATCGGCGTTGCACAAGACGAGGGCCACCGCGAAGCGGTAGTTGTCCTGCACCTCGTCGGCCTCATCCAGCTCCTGCTCAAGTTCGCCGATCATCCACTCCACGGTGGCGTCGGTCGCCAGTTGCTCAAGAACATAAGCGAGCTGCCACGTCTGCTTCGATACTTGCGTATAGGTCTCGTCGTGCCAGTTGAAGTAATACTGTCCATTGATAAGTCCGCCGTCCGACGCACTGCCGGGGATGCCGCCATACCAGGTGAACACGACCATGGCGCCCAAAAAGCCCGCTGCCGCGACCCCCATAGAATAAGCGGCCACCCAGCAGAAAAATACCTGAAAACGGCTCAGTTCTTCTTCGCGAAATCGGCAGTAGCGAGCAGGGCTAGCACGACGATAAGGAGCAATGGGAGCCCGACAAAGAACAACTGGGACGGAGGCATCGGCATTCTCCCCTTCCGATTGCGTGCGTCGTCGTACTGTCGGAGGCCACCGTTCGCCTGCGCTCGGTTGTCGCCCCGTCCGCTGAAGCGGCATGGTCGACGGTTTCAGTCTATCAGCCAGGCTTCCCCTGCGTCGAACAAAGCTAAAGGTCATACACGTAGACCTCGACGCCTGCCGAGCCTAGGATTTCCTCGATGATCGGCTCGACTTCCTCCCACTTGCCTCCTGCGAGGCCGCAACCGATTCGCGGCATGTGCACCGATGCGTTCAAGTTCTTGGCCTCGGCCGCGAGCTGTCTCAAGCACTCCCGCAGCGCCGGGTAGCGGATAGGCGGGCCCTGTTTTGTGGGGCGAGTGCCCGCCTGCGCAACCATGTTGGCCACCCACGCCGA
>JAHWKS010000537.1 GCA_019347795.1 Planctomycetota bacterium
CAAGGAGTGAAAGAAGTCGCCGATCAGACGCTGCTCTTCGACACCGGCGCGCAATTGACGGTCGTCTCGACCGACATCGCGCTGGGGCTGGGCCTGGATCTCGACAATCCCAGCACATCGCTTACGGTGCAGGGCGCCGCAGGCCAGGTGTCCGTACCGGGGTTCACCGTCGACGCGCTGGAGTTGCCGCGGGATGACAACGGCGACGGGGTGATCGACGGCGTCTTGCAATTCTCCCAGGCGCCGATCTACGTGCTCGACGTGGTCGAAGGCTTGGACGGCCTGATCGGAATGAATCTCTTCAACACGGCGAAAGAGCTGCTCTACGACCCGCATGATCCGGACGGGGCCTCGCTGCAACTGACGTTCTTCACCGACCTGGTGCGCGAGCTGCCCGACCCCGAGGAATTGGCGGCAGTGGACTTCCTGGCTGATTCGCACCCGGTGTTCCGCGGGCTGGACGGCGTCTTGGGAGGCGGCGGACTGCCCAGCTTCGGCATCGACCCGCCTCCGCAAGAGAACCAGCCCCCGGTCGCCGAGGACGACCCGGCGGAAACCGAGGCGGGGACGGCGATCGTCATCGACGTGCTGCAAAACGACTCCGACCCCGACGGCGATCCGCTGAACGTGATTGCCGCGAGCGATCCGGTCTACGGCGCGGTCGTCGTCAACGGCGACAACACGATTGCCTACACGCCCGACGCCGGCTTCGCGGGAACCGACGCGTTTACCTACACCGTCAGCGATGGAAACGGCGGCGAAGCCGCCGCCGCCGTCACCGTAACCGTGACCGCGGGAGTGGTGAATCACGCGCCCACCGCAATCGCCCTCAGCCATTCCTCTGTAGACGAAGCGTCGCCGGGCGCGGAAGTCGGCGCCGTGACCGTGGCCGATCCCGACGCGGCCGACACGCACGTGCTGACGGTGTCGGATGGGCGGTTCGAGATCGTCGCCGGCGTGCTCAAGCTGAAGGATAATACCACGCTCGACTTTGAGTCGGCGCCGAGCATGACCGTGGAAATCACCGCCGCCGACTCCGGCTCGCCTCCGAAGAGCATCACGCAGTCCTTTACGATTTCCGTGGTCGATACGCCCGAGGCGGTTCCTCTCTGGCAGAATCCCCAGTTGCGGTGGGACGTAGACGACGACGGAGAGGTGGCCATCAACGACCTGCTGGCGATCGTTCAGGCCTTGCGGCGCGAAGGCGGTCCGCACCCTACTCCCGCAACGGCGGACGGCGAGAATGCGCCGCCGCCCTACGTGGACGTGAACGGCGATGACTCGGTGTCGCTGGCGGACCTGCTGGACACCGTGCAGAAGATTCGTACCGACGCCTTCGCCACAGCCGAAGCGGAAGGCGAGCCGACGTCGGCGGTGGACGCGGTGTTCGCGCTCGATCTTTGGGACCCCTCGCGCCAAGGTCTGCATTGGCGCCGCTGATCCGCGACTATTGACAGCGTCGATTCGTACCGGTATTGATTTTGGAATGGGGAGTCGGACAAGCGGAATTCGATACGAGCCGCCAAGCCTTCAAGGAGCCTTCTCATGACGCGCCGCGCTATCTCCCGCCGCACCCTGTTGAAAGGCCTCGGATCCGTCACCATCGGCTTGCCGCTTTTGGAGGAGATGTTTCTCTCCGGGGCGGCGGCGGCGCAAGCGGCGCCTCCGGTGCGGGCGTTTAATGTGTTCTTCGGACTGGGGATCCCGGCGCCGCTGCAGACCGAGGGCTTCGACGGCGTGCTCGAGCCGCTCAAGCCGCTCCGCGACAAGCTGCTGATCATGCGGGACGTGGATCAGGTGCGGTGCGACGAGTCGGGCATCAATGCCCACTTCGACGGCGCCTCGGGCGCCTTCACCGCCGAGCCTCCCGACGGCGAAGCGAAAGCGGGCGGCCCCTCCATCGACCAGGTCATCCGCAAAGCCAGTTACCCGCAGGGGCTGCCCCCGGGAATGGTTCCCACGCTCGTGGCCGGCACGTTCTTCCGCCGCAGCCGCGTCAGCCGGTACGTTCACAGCTATAACGAGGACGGCACGGTGGCGGCCGCTATGCAGGAGAAGCCGCTCGACCTGTTCCAGCGCGTGTTCGGATCGTCTTCGCCGGCCGGCAGCGCCCGCAGTCAGCGTCTGCGGCGAAGCGTGCTCGATTCGGTCGTTGAGCAGGCGAAGTTCTACACCGGGAGCAACTCGCCGCTGGGGACCGCCTCGAAGGCCCGGCTGGCGGACCATCTCGACCGCGTTCGCGAGTACGAGCAGCGGGCGTTCGCCCATGCGGAGCAGTCGGCCGAGCGACGCCGCGGACCCGAGCCGCCTCCTCCCTCGCAGTTGCTGCACGGGGGCGAAGCCGATCCGGGGGGCGAAGGGATTGACATCACCCTCGAGGAGTTGACCGGCGAGTGGCGCTTGATGGCCGACCTCTACGCGCTGGCGATTCAGATGGACCGCGTGCGCTTCGGCTCGGTTACGTTCCTCGCCGCCGGCGAGCGAATCCGCCTCAAGGGCAAGTACGAGTACGACGGCCGGACCGTATTCCACTTCGATGACTACGGCCAGCGCAAAAAGTCCGGCTCGGCCGGCTGCAGCCACGAATGGTGGCATGAGTTCAATCCCAAGAAGAAGAACGAGGAATTGCGGGCGCACGTCCACATGAAGATGCGGGAAGTCGCGTACTTCCTCTCGCGGCTGGACGGTCCCGATTGCCGGGAAGCCAACGGCAAGACGATCCTGGAGAATTCGCTTTTCACCGTCTCCACGGAATCCGGCGACGGCCGGCACAACGACGTAAAGCGGGAGCTTTCCGGCATATTCCACGCGATCACGGGCGCCGGCGGCCGCTTCAAAACGGGCCAGTTGCTCGACGTGGGGGCGGAAGGCCTGGACGTTTACAACACCATGCTCGCGGCGATGAATGTCCCCCGCCGCCTGGGACCGGCGAAGCGGGATCCGGCCGCCATCGATAAGATTCGGGCGTGAGCCTTGTCGCGAGCCGCTCCCTGCTATAATCCAGAGAAGATCGCGACTCTTCCCGGAGCCAATCGCAACAATGCCCGAGCGCCTGAGCAAACTTCGCACGGCGGTGGATGAGCTGGAGCGGGAGCTTCACTCGCTCGACGAGATCGATCCCGAGACGCGGCGCCTGTTGGAGGAGGCCCGCGGCGAGATTCGCGAGGCGCTCGCCCGGCAGCAGCCCGAGACGCTCGACACGCACACGCTCAGCGGCCGCCTGGAAGGCATGGCCCGCCGCTTCGAAGCGACCCATCCCACCTTAGCCGGCGTGCTGGAGCGGCTGGTGAACGGGCTGGCGCAGTTGGGTATCTAAGTCACAAGCTGCGCAGTCTGCGCAGTGGTTGCCGATTTTTCTGAGTTTGACGAAAGTTCCGGTCGCGAGGGCTCCGATAACTCGGTCGTTGACGCGCATCGTCGGGTGACGGCGAATGCGCATTTTACGTCGAGTTTTCAGGACAGCCCATGATCGTCCCCCCGCGACTGGTTGCTGGATGCCTCTGCGGCTGCGCCGCCGCGATGCTCCTTGCGTCGCCGCCGCCTGCTTGGGCCCAATCTTCCCAGTTCCAGCCCGCCGCCGCTTCGCAATATTACGCGGAGGGCGCCGAAGCGGAGCTCGGCTGGGGCGACCCGCGGCGGCCGCGGGGGCTCTTCACGTCGTGGTTTAACCGCTCCTGGGCGCCGCAGGAATATGGATACGGCTACAACGTGCCGGCGAGGAATGGCGCCTGGCAGGAAGAGATGCCCGAGGGAGTCGTCCCGGAGGGGTTCTCCGAGTTGGAGCCGATCGAGGAAGGGGCGCCCATCCCCGACGAGCTTCATGGCCCGCTGTTGCATGGCGAGCCGGGCGAATTGGTCTACGGCCACGCCCCGGGCGACGCCTTCTGCGGCGACGGGTGCTGCAATCCCTGCGGGCCCGCCGACTGCTGCCTCATCCCGTGTCTGGGGCTTCCGCACAATTTCACGTTGTATGCGGGGGTGCATGGGTTCAAGGGTCCGGCCAATCGCGGCTCGGACAGCAGCTTCGGGTTTGACGAGGCGATCAACTGGGGCGGCCCCTTGTGCTTCCTTGGGTGCGGTGTGGGCGAGCTGGGCGCGCAACTCGGCGCCCGCGGCGCGCACAGCAACCTCTCCGGCGCTACGGGGCTGACGGTCGATGACCGCAACCAGCTCTTCGTCACCGGCGGCCTGTTCCGCCGGGTCGATTGCGGACTGCAGTTTGGGGCCGTGATCGATTATCTACGGGAAGACTGGGACCTGGAGTTGGACCTGGCCCAGATCCGCGGCGAGTTGAGCTGGGTCTTCGTGAATCAGAGTGAGGCCGGGGTTCGCTATCATGGCGCCGTCTCGTCCGACACCTCCACGGCGCCGGCCGCGGTGGCGGGAGTGAATTGGGAGTCGACGGACCTGTTCGCTTTCTTCGTGCGGCAGAAGTTCCCCTCCGTCGGCGCCGAGTGCCAGCTCTACGCCGGCTTCTCGGCCGAGAGCGAAGGGCTGATCGGGGCCGACATGCTGCTGCCGCTGGCGGACCATGTGGCGGTGATCACCGAATTCACGTATCTTGTGCCTGAGGAGGGGGCCGCCGCGGCGCCGATTCCCGGCTCGATCCAGGAGTCGTGGAACCTGGGCTTGGGCGTGGTCGTGTATCCCGACGCGGGCTTCCTCAATCCCGCCAACTACTACCGGCCGCTGTTCAACGTCGCCCACAACGGCTCCTTCCTGTACGACATCGACTAACCGCAGGCGAGCCGCCCGCGCTACGAGGCCCCATGAGCGATGCGCAGACGACCGTGGCCGAGTTGCAGAT
>JAHWKS010000538.1 GCA_019347795.1 Planctomycetota bacterium
CGCCCCGACGGTCCGTGGGATCCGCTCCACGAAGTAGACGACGTGGGGACGCGGGAGTTCGTGCAGTTGAAAATGGCCGAGAACACGCTGCTCGTATCATTTCGCAGCACGGACGATTTTGGCCCCGTTGTCTACTGGGAGTGCAGCGCCGCCACGATCGTGTGCGTAGCGAGGCACAAGATTATCGACGACCTTGATGCACGCGACGTGACGGGTCCCAAGCACAACGTAAGCGACGATGTGGTGATCCTCGCCTCCATATCGGGAGCGGCTTTGGGCGTGCGGGCGCTGCTGGGCGAGCCGCAGAACCAGGCGCCGTCAGTGGATGCGGGCGCCGACCAGACCGTGCCCCTTTCCGCAGGCGCCCTTCTCGACGGCGACGCATGGGATGATGGACTTCCCAATCCGCCCGGGGCGCTGGCGGCGGCGTGGAGCGCCGTCAGCGGACCCGGCGCCGTGACGTTCGCCGACGACGGCGCGCTCGATACAACGGCCACCTTCTCGGCCGCAGGCGAATACGTCTTGCGGCTCACGGCCGATGACGGCGAGTTATCTTCGTTCGACGACGTGGGGATCACCGTCAGCTCAACGTCGCTTCCTGTGACGGTCGCCTTCCAGGACGGCGTCTCGCCCGCCGGCGATTATGCCGGCACGCGCGACGTAACGATCCAGGCCAAGTCGCCCGGCGCCAATTTCGGTCTCGATGCGACGCTGCTGGTGGATGGCTCGCCCGATTTGGGGACGCTCGTGAAGTGGGACCTCAGCTCAATTCCCGCCGGGAGCGTCGCGCAGTCGGTCTCGATCACCCTCGACGTGACCAATCGGACGAATCACGACTACGAGCTTTACGAACTTCTGCGGGAGTGGGACGAGGTGCAAGCGACCTGGACGGCGCCGCTGGCGGGCCAGTCGTGGCAAATCGCCGGCGCCGACGGGCAGAGCGACCGCGGCGACCAGGTTTTGGCGCAGGCGGGTCCGGCCTCCAAGGGATTGCACACGTTCGAACTGAATGCAGCCGGCCTGGCCGTCGTACAGTCGTGGCTGGACGCTCCCGCCGACAACCACGGTTTCCTCCTGAAAGACTATGTCGGCGCCAGCGACGGGATGGACCTCTCCTCCCGCGAGGCGGCCGATCCGGCGCGCCGGCCGCGACTCACGATCACCTATCTTCCTCCGGGCGGCGAGCCGCAGAATCAGCCGCCCGCGGTCGATGCCGGGGCCGACCAGACGATCCTCCTCTCCGAGGCGGTCCTGCTGGATGGAACGGTCAGCGACGACGGACTGCCTCAACCCCCCGGCGCCCTCACGACGACCTGGAGCGTCGTGAGCGGCCCGGGGACCGCGACGATCGACCAGCCTCACTCCGTGGACACCTCGGCGACTTTCACCATCGACGGCGTCTATGTCTTCCGGTTGACGGCCGACGACGGCGCGCTGACCGCCTACGACGACATGACCGTCACGGTGAACGAAGCCGGCGGCGGCGAGCCGGTAACGATCGCTTTCCAGGACGGCGTTGCTCCGCATTCCGGCTACAACGGCACGCGCGACGCACGGCTGGAGAGCAGCGATCCGGACCTCAATGGCGGCGGCGACAGCCTTCAGGCCGATGGAACGCCCGACACCTCCTCCCTCTTGCAATGGGATGTCGCCGCCATTCCCGCGGGAAGCCAAGTTCAATCGGCGTCCATCACGCTGAACGTGACCAACACGTCGATCCACAGTTACGAGTTCTATCGCGTCCTGCAGCCGTGGCAGGAGCAGGAGGCGACGTGGGTGCAGTTCGCCGCCGGCAGCCTCTGGCAAAGCCCGGGCGCCATGGGCGCCGGCGACGCCGAAACGACGGTGCTTGGATCCATCACCGCTCTTAACTCCGGTTCGGTGACGATCGAACTAAACCCGGCGGGCGTGCAGGTCGTGCAAGCCTGGGTGAACGAACCCAGCTCGAACTACGGGCTGCTCTTGCAAGATTACGTGAACGCCACCGACCTCGCGGCCTTCACTTCCCGTGAAGGCAACATTCCGGCGAAACGTCCGAAGCTGTCGGTTGCGTACATCCCGCCTGAAACAATGCTTTCGGGCGAATCCAAAGCCGCCACGGACGCCGCGCTTGCCTCCTACGGTTCGTCGGAGCCGGCTCCGGAACAAGACGACATCCTTTTGCTACTGACGATCTTGCCTGGCGACTTCGATCTCGCCCAACGGGCGCCCATCGGAGACCGCTTCACTCCAGAACGCTCCACGCCGCCGCTTCTCCTGGAGCTGCGGCGGGTCGACGCGCTCTATGCGGAACTGGCCAGCGTGCGGATTACAGAACCTCGAACGCAAGAACGACCAGATCCTGACGAGCCTCTGGGGGATTCGGTTTTCGATCAACTGGACGCGGGCTCATGAACCGCCCTGGTCGCTTTACGAGCCATTAAGCGCGCATTTAAGTTAGTTGACTGGCTGCGGCGAGGTTTCCTAGACTTAAGCGTGACGGCAGGGGTGATTCTGGATCTCCGCGGGCCGCGGAGAGGGAGGGGTCCGCTCATGCGATCAGAGGAACCGGCCGCGGGCCTCCGTGTTGGCAGGACGTCGGCCGTCCCCTTTCTTCCCGCGCCGCCGCGCTGCGCTGACCGCGATGCTGGGCTTACTCGACTTTCGCACCAGACACGACGTTCTTTCGCTTTCCGATCCGCTGCCGGGGATCGCAGAGATTGCCAAAATCGGCCGCCGTTTTCTCCGCAAGCTCTGAGCTTCGCCACGCCTTTCCGATGGATCTACTTGGCGAATCCTTGCTCGTCGCGGACGCGTTCGTGGAGGTAGAGCTTGATCGGCACTTCGCCGAAGTCGAGCTCCTGCCGCAGCACACCGAGAAGATACCGCCGGTACTGGGGCGAAAACGCCGAAGGCTCGCTGCAGAAGAGGACGACCGTCGGCGGCTGCACCGCGACCTGCGTGCCGTAAAAAATCTTCGGCCGGCGGTTCTTGCGAAGCGGCGGCTCCTGCCGCTCCACCGCGGCGTGCACCACTTTATTCAGCTCCGCCGTCTGCACCCGGTGCAGGCTCTGCTTGTAAAGCATCTGGGCGTGGTTGAGCAGCGCCTTGACGTTCTTGCCGGTCTGGCCGGTGATGAAGGCGATAGGCGTGTACCACATCGTTTGAAAGGTGTCGCGGAGGTAGCGGACCCACTTCTCCGTCGGCATCTTGCCGTACTGCAGGTCCCACTTGTTCACCACGAAGATGCACGGCTTGTAGTGCTCGGAGATGTAGCTGCAAAGCTGCTTGTCGGTCTTGCTGATGCGGTCGGCCGCGTCTAAGAACAAGAGCGCCACGTCGGCCCGGCGGATGCTCCGCTGCGCCCGGTGCGTACTGTAGAAGTCGATGTCGGTGCGGATCGACTTGGTGCGCGTCAGGCCGGGCGTGTCGATCGCCAGGAACGTCTTGCCGTCCAGTTCGAACCGTACGTCCACGCTGTCGCGGGTGGTGCCGGGAATTTCGCTCACGATCACCCGCTCGGCCTGGGCCAGGGTGTTGATGAACGTGCTCTTGCCCACGTTCCGCCGGCCCACCACGGCGACCTTCATTCCCGGCGCGGAAGGCTCCTCCGCGTCGTCGCCCGGCGGAGGGAGCTTCTCCATGATCATCTGCATCAGCTCGTCTTTGTTCCGGTTGGCCAGCGCGCTGACCCGGATCAGCTTCCCCCGCCCGAGCTTGTAGAACTCGTCGGCCTGCGGCTCCAGCGCCTCGCGATCGGTCTTGTTGGCCACGCAGATGATCGGCTTATCGACGTACCGCAGCCGCTTGGCCACCTCCTGATCCAGCGGCGTGAGCCCGGCCCGCGTATCGACGACGAACAGCACCACGTCGGCTTCTTCGATGGCGGCGTCGATCTGATCTTCAACCTGCTCGGTCAGGTTGTCCTCATCCTGCATTCCCATCCCGCCTGTATCGACCAACTCGAAGAAGCGGTCCTCCTCATCCATCAGGTGCGAGACGCGGTCGCGCGTCACGCCGGGACGGTTGTCGGTAATGGCCAGCCGCCGGCCGGCGAGCCAGTTGAAGAGGGTCGATTTGCCGACGTTGGGCCGGCCGACAATCACGATTTTCGGAACGCTCATAGATTCGCCCGGCGCCGACTCGAGGCGCAGTGAGAGGTGGAGGCAAATCGCGACGGCTGGCCGGAGCCGCCCGCCCCCTTCTCGTTTCCGCCGCTCAACCGCGTCTATTTATAATAACCCCGCCAGCGCCGGCGCGATAGGTCGAGAGGCCGAGCCATTACGCAAGGATACTTTCCACCACGCGGCCGTGGACGTCGGTGAGGCGGAAGTCGCGGCCGCTGAAGTGGTAGGTGAGCCGGGCGTGGTCCAGGCCCAACAGGTGCAGGATCGTGGCGTGCAGGTCGTGGACGTGGACGCGGTTCTCCACGGCGTCCATGCCCAGCTCGTCGGTGGCGCCGTACATCAGGCCGCCGCGCACGCCGCCGCCGGCCAGCAGCATCGAGAAGCCGGTGTTGTGGTGATCGCGCCCGGCCCGCGACTTGTCTTTATTGTTCTTATCGTTCTGCGCGTAGGGAGTGCGGCCGAACTCGCCACCCCAAACCACGAGCGTGTCTTCCAGGAGGCCGCGCTCTTTGAGATCGGTGAGCAGGGCCGCCGTGGCGGGGTCGGCGTCGGCGCAGAGCTTGCGATGGCCGTCGTTGTTCTTGGAGTGCGTGTCCCACGGTTGCTTGTTGCTCTTGCCGATGTAGTACACCTGCACGAACCGCACGCCGCGCTCCACCAGGCGGCGGGCGAGGAGGCAGCTCTG
>JAHWKS010000539.1 GCA_019347795.1 Planctomycetota bacterium
AACGTCGAAGCTTATCGTCTCGTCGTTAGCTCCGTTACCCGCTTGGGTTAGGGTGGCGTGCGAGCCGCTGTCTTCTCCACCGTTTTCAATTACTGCGGTGCCGCCCTTCCCCTTTCCCTTTTTGGTCGCTCCGCTGGGAAAGCGGTAACTGGGCAGGGCGTGCTCCGGAACTTCGGGACCTTCCGGCAGTTCGACCAACTCAGGCTTCTGGTCCTTCTTGGGCGCAGACGTCAACAGAACTTTGTTCCGCAATTCGGTATTGCCAGAGAAGCCACTGGCAATTGTCCTGTACTTCAGAAGGATCGGCCGTAGTTTATCGTACAGCCAGAGAGCGACTGGGTGGTCAATGAGATATTCTCGCTTATGCGTATCCCAGGGAATCGCGAAGCTATGACCGCCGATGTACAACTGAGCGCGGACATGTTTCGCAGCCTGGTCAGCCGCAAACCCCCGCGTCCCAAAGCCAAAAGGCTTTTTCAAGAACGCCTCAATTATTCGACCGTTCCCGTAAACGTCGACGCCGAAGTCTGGCTCCCGTCCCTCCTTTTCTCCCGGGAGGCCGCGGGTCAGTCCGCACTGAAAAAGGAAGTGAAGCTCGATGTTTTCTCCCGTCGATAGGAAGTCCTCGAACACATGAGAGAACTCGTAAACGCGAGGCTCGGCGCCTTTGGGACTCGACCAGCGGATCTCCTCGGAAGCCACAGCTTCCACGCCGTTAATCTCGATGTGGACCTTTCTAGCCGGCTTTGCACCGAGTTCTCCAAGCTTTCCGGCTAGCAGCGGCGCGTACACGACGCCGACTCTCCTGCGGAGCTCGTCAATCTCAGCTAGCGTTGGAGGCTTGAAAAGCCTGAAGAAATAGATCTCAGTGCTGCCTTTCTGGATAGCAGCCGCTTGGCCATCGAGGGTCCTCCAGTCAGGAATGAGTTCCCATTTCTGCGGGACTTCACTCGTGAAGGAGACGTTGCCGCTAGGGCAGGAAACGATCCTTGCTCCGTCTGTCAGACGGAAAATTCCTTTCTTAGCGCCCATGCCAAAGGAGCCAATCACATTGTGGGCAAAATCCCTGTTCGTCGTCTCGCCGGGAATGAAGACGCGGAACACGTCGCCTTCGGCCATGCCGCCCGCATTGTCCCTGAACTTACCCGTAAGCAACTCGAGATCATAATCTACAGTGATGCGAAGATCTCTCTTAGCGCTACGACGTCGCCACTCATCTATTGAGTTATCGAACAATTCATAGTTGGCCTCAAAGAACGATAAATCCCGGCGGGCGCTGACAATCAGATCTTTGGGCGGACTATGGGTCGTTGGGGCAGGTTCCCTTGTCTGCTTCGGCAGACCCTTGTAGAAGGAGCGGGCGTGCTTGAAAAACTCCTTGTCGCGTTCAAATTGTGTGGCGAGAGCCATGTCGCGCATGTTATCGAGAAGCGTCCGTTGTTCCGCCGTGCTGAGGGCATCCCAATTTCTCGCGCTCATCGACTCGCCTCTTTAGTTTGTGTGACTATTTTCCTGAACTACCGAAGCACGTGATCTAGCGACCCCGCGCACGCGACCAATGCACAACCCGGTCCTCGAATTTCGTAATTCTGACGACGCGGCCGACATTCTCCGTGACAACGTACGCAGAGCCACGAGGCAGCTTTGTTATTACATCGTAAATTTCTCCAAAGGAGTGGTGCTTCCTGACCTTACGATGTAGTTGTCGGGAGATTGCGCTACGCTCGTCGCCAACTTGAAAAACGATTTTCGTAGCGGTATTCGCGAATGCGACGGAACCAAAGTCCTCAGGCTGTTGCGACGCAAGAATTAAGCCGAGCCCGAACTTTCGCCCTTCCCGAAGCAATTTCTCCACGGGAGAACCAGGGTTGAATGAGAGCCGGTGCGCCTCATCGAGAATGATGAAGCAGCGCAGCGGACCGGGACCAAGCGCTTCGATATAGCCGATGAGGTTCCACAACAGGAATTCGGTTACGGCGCGTTCGAGTGAGTGCTCAAGGCCCTTAAGCTGGATGATTATTACGCGGTTGCCGGATCGGAGCAATTCGGACCAAGCTAACCTCTGGCCCCTCGCGCGGAAGGTGTTGAACACGAATACGGTTGAGATATGGGATGCGGCTGATGCGGCGGACCGTGCATGGGCATTCGTCGGGTCATCGGCGTAGGCCCTAAGTTTGGCCTGGACGGCATTGAACATAGGCAGGTCCGCCTCCCACGATTCAGGAGCGTCTGGTGAGATATTCGCGTCCGCCATTACGTCTAGCACGGCCTGACGCACGATGGCGTGCTGCTGCACGCCTATGCGTTTGTAGACGCAGGCGAACGTGTCCGCTATCCGCTGGGCTACGTTCACCGGTCCGTGCAGGTCCGAAGGGAAAATCTGTAGGGGATTGACGTTGACCCCGTCGCGGCTGGCGTGCAACTCAATCGGGTTTGTCGCCGCGACGAACTCGGGGGGGAGTGTCGCCGGCGAGAACCCCTGGCCGTAGTCGAACACGATCGAGGCGATGTTCTGGTGTGTTAGTTCGGCAGCGAGGGAAGCGATCGTATACGTCTTGCCAAATCCACTTTCACCGAGAATGAGGACGTGCGGGTTGGCTGCGCCGGTGTGCGCGCTTGGGTTCCAAAAAACCTCATCGCCGTTTTCAACATCTGACCCGAGGTGGATAGGAGTAACACTGTCCTCCCGAGCCTGCGTTCCTTCGAGCGTCTGCAACATACGGAGGAGGTTCTCGGTACGCTGGGCCGGTTCTGCGACGGGCGCAATGTCCTGCGGGTGCGCCTCTGAGCCGGGCAGCGTATATGTCCCCATGGTGACGTGGGCGGAGATGGCGGAGACTTGCCCCGGCGTCACTCCGACGTTTGCCGCGATGGTGTCGCGATCCTGGCCCTGCGCCAGCATGTGCAGCACCGCATCGCGTTGCTGTCGTGTCACCTTTTTCGGCATCAGCTTTGGCGTCCTTTTAGCCCGGACAACAAATCGCGCAACCATCCATTGATAAGTTCGGTGCGGTTGTCGATGACCCCCGCATTTTCCAGAGTCAAAAACTGCTCCCAGAGATCGCGATCGATTCGGAGCGTCACGGAGACCCGGTCAGTGAACTTCGTACCCTTTCGGCGGCCGACAGCCCGCCGAGGTTCGGTTGCCCACGCTTTCCGGGCAGCAAGGCTATAATTAGTGATTTGCTCAGGTCCGACCCGAACTGTCGCACCCGAGTGTTCCAGGCGGACTTCAAGCTTACGGTCGCTGATCGTCACGACAACGCCACGCTTACCGGCGTGTTCACCGGCCTTCACGCGGATCTTGTCGCCAGTTTCTGCATTCACTGTGGGCCGCTCCTGCGTCGAATTAATTGCAATAATTTAATCAGCCGCAGTTCGGTCGTCAAGTGACTCCTCATGTGCGTTCTTGGAGCGCCACGCCCGTCCCACCGCCTAAAGGCGAAGAGCCACTATGTCACCAACTCGTCCTCCGACGGATCGAGTGGCTCCGGGTGCGGCTTGTGCTTGCCATTTTTCGGTTTCGGTTGCCGCGGGGTGGGGGCCGACACCGGTGGTACAGTAAGCGCCTCTTCGACGACGCTCCGCGGTCGGGCGTAGCGCTGTCGCGTCGTCATAACAATGCGGCGCACGTTGTCAGGGTTCGTCTCGGGGGAGGGGGGATAGGTCTCGATGTTGAAGGCGTGCGCCGAGCCGCCGGCGCGGGCGATAGCCTGCCCCAGCTCGAGAGCCAGGATTTCCTCGGCGGTGAAGATGCCCATCTCGCGGGCGACCGTGTTGGCGTCGTTGACGCCGAGGCGAAACGTCACAAAAGTGCCGACGTTGCCGAAGATCGCCTGCCGAACAGGATCGTTCAGTTGGGCGACGAATTGGTTCGCCAGCCCGGCCAGGACCAGCCGGTACTTTCGTGCCTCCGCCAAAATTCGCTCGAACCCCACTCCCGACGTGTTCATGAACGCCTGAAACTCGTCAATGTACAGGTAGAACGGCCGCCGGCGCTCCTCGGGCATTCGCGCCCGGCGGAAGGCGGCGTTGACTAACTTGGTCACCAAGAAGCTGCCGAACATCCCGGCGATCCGTTCGGTCAGATGGCCGGTACTCAAGTTGGCCAGAAAAATCTTGCCGCCATTCAGCACGTCATCGAAGTCCACTGCCGAATGACGCTGGCAGATGATGTTTCGCACGCCGCGGTTGATGAGAAATACCGACAGCTTATTCAGCACCGGATCGCACGCGTTCTTCGCCATGAACGTAAACTCGGTGTGCCAGAACTGTTGAAAACGCGGATTATGGACCTTGCCGACCACCTGCTGGCGGAATCGCTCGTCCGTCAGCATCTGCTCGGCGTCGGCCAGCGTGGCGCCGGGGATTGCGTCGAGGATCGTGTAGAGCGTGAACTGAAGCAGCCGCTCCAGCCGCGGTCCCCACGACGAGGGGAAATACCGCTCCAACGCCATCACCGTCTCGCTGACGATCCGCTCCCGATCGGCTTCGTCTTTGGAGTCCAACAGGTTCAAGGCAAAGGGAAACTCTGTGTCGGCGGGATCGAAAAGGATCACGTCATCGATCCGCTCCTCAGGAATTCGCTGCACCACGGCGTTGATCAAGTCCCCGTGCGGGTCAAGCACGCCGACGCCCTCGCCCGCCTGAATGTCCTGCAAGATCATGTTCAGCAGCAGCGTTGATTTGCCCGTGCCGGAAGCGCCGGAGAGATAGCAGTGGCGGCTGCGGAGGGCGGCCGGAATGCGGGCGACTCTGCGCTGGCCGCGGTGGACGTTGTC
>JAHWKS010000540.1 GCA_019347795.1 Planctomycetota bacterium
ATCATCTGGTTCAGGTTCGCCCGGTTCTCCGGGTTCACGAGGAACACGTTCTTGCCGCCGGAGCCCTGCAGCGGCTTGAGCACCGCCCGCCCGTCCTGCTCTTTGATGAAGTGCTTGATGTCCTCGGCCGAGCGGCTGACCAACGTTCGCGGGCAAACCTCGACCGGGAACTGCTGGAAGTAGAGCTTGTTCATCGCGTGCGCCAGGCCGAACGGGTCGTTCAGCACAAGAACGCCATGCCGCGCGGCCATCTGACCGAAGGTAACGCCGCTGTTGTAAGCCCACGGCCGATCAACCAACTCCAGGGAAGGGTCGCTGCGGAGCATCAGCACGTCGAGCGCATCGACGGTGATCCGCTCGCGTCGGGCTTTGTCGCTCTGAAGCTCCTGGAGAAACGCCTCGGGCGACTCGAACTCTGCGTTCGCCGGGGCCACGGCGTGGGCGTGGATGCAGTTGTCGGGATCGTAGGCGAAGTGTCCGGGGGCCAGATACCACACCTCGTGCCCGCGAGCGAGCATCGCCAAGGCCAGCCGCGTCGTCGTGTAGTTGGGCTGTTCGGTCGCCAGGGAGTTGACGAAGAAGGCGATTTTCATCGAGGCGGCTCTCCCAAGAGGCTCAGCGTGGTCAGGCTGTGACAAGCCTCCAGCCGCTTCCTCACCGCCGGCGCTTGCAGGAACCGGGGTTGAAGAGCCGGCGGATGCACGATCTCCCGACGACGCAACTCTTGTACCAGGGGCACGTCCTCCAAGGCGATCTTCCCCACCAACAGCGGCTCCAGCTCTTCATGCCGCCGCAGGTACCCCAGCAGCGCGTCCAGGCCCTTCAGATAGAGCGTGTCTTTGGTCAGCCCGCCGCCGCGAAAGATCCGCATGGTGATGGTGAACGCGCTGCGCGGGGTGAAGCGCAACTCGTCGGTCAGTTGCCGGAACGTTTCGACGAACGTCGCTCCCTCGACCAGCGCGTGGCCGGCGACGACCCGCGCCGCCAGCACCCGCATGCGCGCCCGCGTCAGACCGCCGACGAGGTATTCGGCCAGCACCGCCAGCCCTTCCTGGAGCGGCTCGTAGCCAGCCAGCCCGGCGCGCATTTGACGAAAAGGCTGCGCTGCGCCGTTGTGAGCGGTCACCAGGTGGACGCCCACTTCGTGATGGATCAGCGCCTCGACGCGGTCCTCCGTCGTGTGGAACTCCTCGGACACCAGCAAGCGGTTGCGGGCCACCATCAGCCCCGAGGGGATCTCGTCGGTCAGCTCCACCATCGCCTGAAAGGAGGAATCGATCTCGCGATAGGCGTCGATCTCCTGCTGCGCGCGGGCGGCGAACTGGCGGGCATCGACGGCGCCGCCGGCGTCGGATTCGGTGTCGGTCGTCGCGTCTCGCGGCAGCAGCTCTTCCAGGATGCGACGCGCGAGGCGAAGCAGCTCGTCATCCACTTCGCCGTAAACCTGCAAGCCGGTGAGCAGAAACCGGCGGCTGCCCCGCTCCCGGAGCATGGTGATCTGGCCGTCCAGCTCGTGTTGCTTCTTCCGCAAGAGGTACGCGAGCGTAGGATCCTCGATGTTCTCCAGCGGCACGTTAAACAGCTTGCGCTTGAGCAGGTCGGGATCGACCGGCAGCGGCCGATAGTAGAAATCAGGCTCGTGCTCGAAGTCGTTCCCTTGGAACTCCTGCCAGGCCTGCTCGGCGTTCACAGGCGTGACCATGAGGAGAAAGTCGAACGCCTGGGCGACCTTCGACAACAGCCGATCGGAGGCGCCCACCGCCCGCACCAACGCCCGACGCCCCAGCGCCTCGAAGTGCTCCGGAGGGTCGGCGCTGTCTACGCCGGCGAAGGCGCATGCAGTTCGCTTTAAGGCCCGGCTCACCTGCGGGCGCAGCTCGCGGAGCACCAGCGGATAAACGGCGCCGGTCCGGGGATCGCGAAAGACGGGCGAAATCTCCAGGCCCAGCACCTGCGTCTTCAGCCGCCGCGCCTCGTCGGCGGAAAACAGCGGCGGCAGATTGGGCGGAGCAACCTCGCCGCACTTTGTCTCCGCGACGCGGGCCGCGTGGCCGCCGATTTGCACCTCGCGGAGCGACTTCTCCAGCGCTTCGGTCAAGGGCCGCGGGACGTCCTCGTGCGTTACGATGCGGAAGAACGGCGCGGGGGCCTCCCACTCCGGAAGCGACGCGATCTCCTCATCAGCGCCGGTCCACAGCTCGATCACGAGAAATGCATCGAAGACCTCGTCCAGGGTTTCGATCACGTGCTCGCACAGTCGCTGCACGCCCGCATGCAGCTTCGCTTCCGATGGGGCGATCAGATAGGCCGCTTCGGAGGTGATCAGCCGGCAGGCGCCCTCGCTCAGGCGACCTTCCTGGGCCCGGCAGACGAAGAGAAACGGCAACTGGCGGTCGATGTGAATGCGCCCCCCGCCGGGCAGCCGCCGCCGAAGCATCTTATTGCGAGTCAGGCGGTCCGCCGCCACGTCCGCCAGCCGCCTGAACGCGGCCGGCGCCGGCTTGTTCACCGCGTCCGGCATGCCTGCAGCTCTTCCAGAAGTCCCGGCATTGTGGAATCGAGCGCGTCGCGCACGAATTCCAGTTGAGCGTGATCCGGCTCGCTCGTCCACTCATCCATGAAGAATTTCTTGACCTCGATCGCCAGCGCGCAGCCGCTCTCCGGGAACGTCTCGTGAATCCAGCGCGGGAAGTAGCCGCCGCGGAAGCGGACATTTTCCCGCACGTCGAGGGAACGGCCGGCGCGCTCGAAGCTGCGGAGGTCATCGATGAATCGCTCCACCACGGGCCGCCACCGGCGGCGGTTCATCGTTCCCGTGCCGACGTTGATTTCCGGGTTCTCTTCGGCGGGCGCCGCGGGAGCGTCCGGGCCGCGGCGGCGGTGATTGTAAGAATGAATGTCCAGCACGATGAACCCGCCGTACTCCGCACGCAGGTCGTTTAGCAACTCGAACATCATGCGGTAGAACGAGTCGTAATCCGCCAGCGACTGCTCCAGCAGCGATTGCGGCAGCGGCGACCGCCACACGTGCATCCCCCACGCCTGCTCCGGTTGGAGGTAAATCGCCTGGTCCCGCGGGCGGTTCAGGTCCACTTCGAATCGGGACCGATGCACCACAATGGAATTCGGCGCCGCGCGCGTGAGGAGGCCCGTGAACGGGTCCTCCTCGCGCCGCCGCTCAGGGCCGCTGAGCGCGAAGTGACCGGCCACTCCCTTCCGCACGTCATGGCCGTCGTGAATCGCGGTCGCCACAATCGGCCCGTCCCCCCGCCGCGCCGTCCAGATGCGGTCCATGGCATTACTCCTGAAGCTGCGTTTCCTCCACCTGAATCTCCTTCTGCGCCTGCCGCACGATGAAGCGGTCGCCGCTGTCGGGATCGACTGTCTTGGCGGATTTATCTGCATCCGCGGCCGCATCGGATGTCAGGAAGGAGAGCTTCCCCGGCCGGCACTGCCGGTGCGTGCGGTTGAAACGGGGGGGAAGCGAATAGCTGCGCTCGCCGATGCGGTAGCGGATCTCTTGCTCGGATTCATTCGCCACCTCGAACTGAATCGACGCCGAGCGAGGACGGCCGAACATCTGCACGGCGTAGTAGTGGCCGCTTTCCTCGCTGTGCGCCACGGCCACGCCGATCTCGCTCACCGCCGGATCCACCATGTTCTCCCGATGCTCCGGCGAGTCGATCCACCCCTGCACAAACTGCTCCGCCAACTGCTGCTCCGTGAATCCCCGCGAGCGATAGGCGTAGGCGATGTTTTCCGAAACGATGCAATACTCGTAGCCGTGCTCCGAGGCCCGCTGCGAAGGACGCTGTCCGTCGGCCGTATGGCCGTAGGTGTCGGTACGGGCCATGTAATCGGCGAAGTACTGGGCCGTCTCGCGCAGCTTCGGGTCCGCCTTCACCGGCGCCAGATCCTGTTTGCGGCGGAAGTCATTCGTTTGCTGCACGATTAACTCCGCCACACGGGACAGATCGAGCGACTGCTCTCCGGACGAACGCTGCGCGGAGGGGCGCACTCGCTCATCCTGCTCTTCCTCGCGCACTTGCCCCTGCGTTGTCGGCGTCCAAGAAAGACAGGCAAGCAATAGAATCGAGGTTGTGAAGCGCATGGCGGCTCCTCTGGCGCGCCTCCGAGGATATGATCCAAGGAGGACAGATTGTCCACGTCAGGCGACGGAGAGGAGGTGCAATCTTTATGCCGACACACAAGATTTCCGCGACGGCATCGGCTGCTCGCTAGTTGCCGGCTGGGGCAGCCACTGCCGGCCATTCCAGAACAATCACGGCCACAACAATCACCATCGCCCACGCGGGACAAGGACCGCGGCGATTCCTCGCCGCTTTCGAGTTCACGCAGCCGCGAATCCCGTTTTCCCGGGACCGCCGGAAAAATTTAACGCAAAAGGCGCGAGAGGCGCAACGGGCGCAAGCGTTTGCATGGCGATTCAGACCGGCAACTCAAGCCGGTTGTAATGGATCGAAATCAACGTATTTTTCTGAACGCTTGCGCCTTTCGCGCCCTTTGCGCCCTTTGCGTTTATTTCTTCTCAGTGGCCGGCGGCTGCCACGTGCGGCGCTCCAAGGAGGGCGCAACTTTGCGCCCTCCTTAACCGCGGCCGGTTTCCATCCTCGCGCACGCGGGATATCGTTCACGCAGCCGCGAATCCCGGTTTCCCGGGACGGCGCCGCGGGACGAATCTGTCCACCCGGCTACGGTTCGATCACGGCATAAGTATACACATATTCACTTCCGAGTCAAGCCACCTGGG
>JAHWKS010000541.1 GCA_019347795.1 Planctomycetota bacterium
TGACCGCTGACTTGAATCCGGCCGCCGACCGCCTCCAGATCGTCGGCGTCGGCCTCCAACTTCGGCGCCGCCTTCGCCAGCAGCTGGTTGAGGGCCGCGACCGACGCCCGGCGGTGCGATTCGGAAATAGCGCCGATCGTGGTGCTGCCGCCCGAGGCGCCGCTGATGGGATAAGCCGAAACGCCGATGTTGACGTTCACGTCATCCACGCCCAGCCCGAGCGTCTCGGCGGTCACCACCGCGCAGCAGGTCCGCGTGCCGGTGCCCAGCTCCTGCGTGCCGCAGAAGGTCGAGACGCCGCCGTCGGGATGGATGCGAACCGTGGCGGTCGAGCTGTTGGCCACGCCGCCCCACTCGTGAATGGCCAACCCCAGGCCTTCCACAATCGAGCCGTTCTTCTCGCCTTTGCCGTGCGGATGCCACTTGTTCTTCCAGTCCATCAGCCGCGCGGCGATGTCCATCTCTTCGCCATAAATCTTCGCCGTCTGACGGGAGGCGATGTTCTGGAGGTTCTTCTTAAAGATCTCCAGGCTGTCGGCGCCCATCACGCGGGCGAGGTCGTCATAGGCGGTTTGCGTGATCGCGCAGCCTTGCGGATGGTTCGGCGCCCGCCACGCCCGCGCGCTGGCGGTGTTGGTTTGGATGCCGGTGGCGACGCGGCGAAAATTCTTGGGCTGATACACATAGGGAATGACCGACTGCGAGACGCCGCCGCCCCGCGTGCCGGAGGTTCCCCAGTGGTGCGAGTCCCAGACCTGCACCACGCCGTCGGCATCGGCCCCGAGCTTGACCGTGATGTAGCCCGATGGCCGATTGCCGCCCAGCTTCAGCTCCTGGTCCCGGTCGAGCATGAACTTCACAGGCCGGCCGGTCTTCTTGGCGATCTGCGCGGCGGCAATGCCCCAATAGTCGGGAGCGAACTTGCTGCCGAACCCGCCGCCGATGAACTTGCAGGTAACCGTCACGTCGTCGGCCGTGACGCCCAAGGCGCCGGCGAAGCCGTCATCCGTGCCGGAGACGTTCTGCGTCGAGAGGAAGGCGTTCAGCTTGTCGCCAACCCATTCGACCGTCGAGCCGTGCGGCTCCAGGCAGCAGTGGGTGATGGCGTCGATGCCGTAGCGGCCTTCGACCACGTGCTTCGACTCTTTCAAGAGCCGCGCGATCTCTTGATCGATGAACTCGTCTTCATCGTCGTCGTCCCCCGGCTCGTTCTCGATCTGGACCTTGTCGCCTGCCTTGGAGGTGCGGCCGGCTTGCTGGGCGGCTTCCAGATCGTCGTCATCGACGAACACATCCAGCGCTTCGTACTTCAGCGCCTCGCGGAGCCTGGCCACGCCCTCGCGGGCGGCGCCTTCGCTCTCGGCGGCCACAACGGCCAGCAGCTCGCCTTCCCACTCGATCTCGGCGCCGGGCTGCTGCAAGAGTTCGACGTGAACCACGCCCTTCACCTTCTCGGCGGGGGCCGCGTCCAGCGTGATGATCTTACAGTGCCCGTGCGGGCAGCCGAGGGCCACCGCGATCAACTGGTTGTCCAGGTTGATGTCGTAGGTGTACTTGGCTTCGCCGGTGGATTTCTCCAGACCGTCGGTGCGGGCGATTCGCCCGCCGATGAGCGCCGTACGATCGGCGGCAGGCCATTCAATTTTCGCCATAATTCCGCCTCCTTATTGTTCGGTGGATTGGACGACGTCGAGCGCGGCTTGGACGATCTGCGCGTACGTGCCGCAGCGGCAGAGATTGCCGTTGAGGCCGCTTCGGATCTCCTCCTCGGTCGCGTCGGGATTCTTGTCGAGAAACGCCCGCACCGCCACGACGAAGCCGGGGGTGCAGAATCCGCACTGCTGCGCGTCGTACTCGACGAACGCCGTGCAGACGGGATCGGGGTGCGGTCCGCCGAAGCTCTCGACGGTGCGGATCTTCTTGTCCTTCACCGCTACCGCGAGCGTGGTGGAGGCGCTGATCGGTTTGCCGTCCACGAGCACGGTGCTGCACCCGCTGGAGCCGTCCAGGCTGACCGGCTTGGCGCCGGTGAGGTCGAGCTGGTACCGCAGCACTTCCAAGAGCGTGGTGCGGGGCTCGACTTTCACTTTCTCTTTCACGCCGTTTACGTCGAGCGTGATCTCGGTCCAGCCGCTAGTGACGGCGGCGCGTTGCTCTTTCTCTTGGCCAATGGCTTCCTGGGTCGCCAGCGAGGCTGCGGCCACGGCGCTGGAGCCTTTCAAAAACTCGCGGCGGCTGAAGCCGGAGGCGGGAGGCCGTTCTTGGAGGTCCCTCATGCAATCCACCTTTCTAAAAGAGGCGACAGCGAATTTTCGCCCGGTTCGACGCCGCTCGAGCAGCCGCCGGCGAGTGAAACCCGCCGGCCGTCCCGCCCGAGCGCGACCGTGATTATACGAGGTGAAATCCGCGAAACAACTAAGCGAGCCGATTTGCGGGAAATTTTTCGGACGGTCGTTTCGTCGGTCGCGACCGGTATGCGAGTTTTTTGAAATCACGTTTTGTGATATCAAATCTCGGTACTCTTGCTGCGTAAGGAGAAGGAACCTGACTATGCCTCGACTGATTGCTGAACCCACGGTCGTGACCGCCGCGGGAAACAAGCCCAAGCGGATCGAAGAATTCGCCGGGCGAGTCAGCTCGGGTCACGAGAATGTGAGCATCGCCCGGATGATTTCGCCCGGCGGCTGGGAAGAGCCGGCGCAGCAGCCGGAGTTCGAGGAGATCACCGTCGTCCTGCGCGGAACGCTGCGGGTCGAGTCGGAGGACGGCGTGCTGGAAGTGGCGGCGGGACAGGCCGTGATCGCCCAGCCTGGCGAGCGCGTTCGCTATAGCACGCCGGGGGAAGAGGGCGCCGAGTACATCGCGGTCTGCCTTCCCGCATTCTCCCCGCACACGGTTCATCGCGACGGCGAACCTGGTTAGCGGTCATCCGCGGAAAGCCATGACCATCGAAACCGGCAGGGCTCTTGCAGCGCGCTGCGAATTGGGAAATCATCGAAGAACTTGAGCGGAGTGTTTCATGCGATGTCCCAGTTGCGGCGCCGATAATCCCGGCGGGGCCGGCGCCTGTTCGTATTGCGGGTCGCACTTGCCGCTGCCGGCCGCGGGAGAGGACCGCGTCGCCGCGTTCGAGCGCATCCGCCGCTCGCCGCAATTCGAGAAGCGGAATTCGCCGGAGCGGCATGCGCGGCTGCCGAAGTATCAGGCGATTCACAAGGCCTTTCTCTACGGCTTCTTCGCGATCTTCGTCGGCGCCACGCTTTTCATGTTTGTGATGATGATCGGCGTTAGCGGCGCGTTCGGCTTTCTCGGCTTTCGCGCCGGCGGCGGGATGGGGGGCGCCTTCGGGATCATCCCGCTGGTCATGTCGCTCGTGCCGCTGGCGATGGCGGTCGGCGGCGTGTTTCTCTTTCTCCACTTGCGAAAAAAGATGGAGACGATCGAAACGGCGCCGGTCGAGGCCGTGCCGGTGATCGTCGTCGATAAGCGGACCGCGGTTTCCGGCGGCAGCGGCGACAGCAGCGCCCGCACGAGCTACTTCGTCACCTGCGAAACCGAAGACGGCGAGCGACGCGAGTACCCGGTCTGGGACGGCAACCTCTACGGCCGAATGGCCGACGACGACGCCGGCATCCTCTACCTCCGCGCCGACCACGCCCTCGACTTCGACCGCGTCGCACCATAGACGATGCGCGACATTATGTTGCTTTCTCCGTGAACGAACGCTCTTCGCGAGCACGTCCTTTCGCGGAGCGAAAGGCGACATTAGGCCAGCACGTCCTGCACGACGTGGCCGTGTACGTCGGTCAGGCGGCGCTCGATGCCGTTGTGGTAGAACGTCAGCCGCGTGTGGTCCATGCCTAAGAGGTGCAGGAGGGTGGCGTGGAAGTCGTGGATGGAGACGACGTTCTCGGCCGCCTGGTATCCCAGCTCGTCGGTGGCGCCGAAGGAGAACGGCGTCTTCACCCCCGCGCCCATCAACATGCAGGTGAAGCCGAGCGGGTTGTGGTCGCGCCCGGAAGCCCCCTTCTGGAACATCGGCATCCGGCCGAACTCAGTGCAGAAGACCACGAGCGTCTCGTCGAGCAGCCCGCGGCGCTTCAGGTCTCGCAAGAGCGCGGCGGCGGGCTGGTCGAGGCTTTCTCCGTGAATGTCGTACTGCTCTTTTAGCTTGCGGTGACCGTCCCAGTTGCCTACTCCCTCGCCCATCGCATAGGCGCCGTTGAAAAGCTGCACGAACCGCACGCCGCGCTCGAGCAGCCGCCGGGCGAGAATGCAGTTCCGCGCGAAGGCGGCTTTCGTCTTGTTGTGAGGATCGTCGGCGCCGTACTCCGCCAGCAGATGCGCCGGCTCGCCGGCCAGATCCGTCACCTCCGGCACGCTGAGCTGCATGCGGGCCGCCAGCTCGTAGCTCGCGATTCGTGCAGCCAGCTCTGTGTCGCCGGGAAACTGCTGGCGATGCTCTTCGTTGAGCCGCTGCAACAAGCGGCGGGCGGCCTGATCTTCCGGCGCCGAGATGTTCGCGGCGGGGCGGAGGTTCGCGATCGGCCGCTCCACGTTGAACGCCGTTCCCTGAAACGCCGCCGGCAGGAACCCGGCGCCCCAGTTGTTGATCGACGACTGCGGCACGCCCCGCGGGTCGGGAATGGCCACGAACGCCGGCAGATCCTGGTTCTCCGACCCCAGCGCGTACGTGACCCAGGCGCCCGTCGACGGGAAGCCGTCCAGCGTAAAGCCCGTGGACATGCAGTTCTCGCCGGGACA
>JAHWKS010000542.1 GCA_019347795.1 Planctomycetota bacterium
GACCGGGGCCGCCATCCTGGTTTTCCGCGCTTCAACGTCCTTGCAGGCGGCCCCGGCAGCTTAGCCGAGCGTTTCGCCGGCGCACGAGGTGAGCACATGTGGATCCTGGGGTTCCCATTTGTCGTGCTAGGGTTGACCTTCCTGGGCAGCGGCAACGTCGGTACTGCCATTCCGTTTCTTTCTTGTGTTTGGGTTGTTAATGGTTGTCGCCGATGTGGCGGCAGCACGCAAGGCGCCCCCGACGGCAGCAGCGGGATCGAACCGCCTTCCGAAGGAGGCAGTGGCAGCACCTGACAAGCATGCTGCACGAAACGCGGGATCGCCATCGAACCAGTCGCTCGACGACCCCGCGATTGAGAGAAACCGGGAAAGCTGGAGCAACTGACGTTGCCCGCGACGCTGCGGCTGGCTTACACTTCTACCATTCAGCTTCAGGCGACTTCACGGAGGAAGCGGCGATGCAACGGACGGCGTGGGACTGGGCAATTGTAGCGACGACTGCCTCCATCGTCTTTTTTACCAATCTCGGCGGTCCGCGGTTGTGGGATCGCGATGAGCCCCGCAACGCCGGGTGCGCCCGCGAGATGCTGGCCGCGGGCGATTGGGTTACGCCGGTTTTCAATGCGGAGCTGCGGGCGCACAAGCCGGTGCTGCTGTATTGGCTGATTATGTCCGCATACGCCGCGCTGGGCGTGAGCGAGTTCGCCGCGCGGTTCTGGTCGGCGGCGCTGGCGATTGGCACGGTGCTGGCGACCTATCACATCGGCCGGCGATTGTTCCATCGCCGCGCCGGCGTCTGGGCGGGGGTGATCCTCGCCACGGCATTGATGTTCGACGTCGCCGCGCGGGCCGCCACGCCCGACTCGGTGCTGATCTTCTTCAGCACGCTCGCGATCCTGGTGTACGTCCTGACCGTCTTCGCGCCGAAGGAGGAATGCGAACAAAACGCGGCGCCCCGGCTGCGGGAAGAAGAAGCGTATTTTCCCCGTTGGCCGGCGGCGGCGCTGATGTATGCGTTGATGGGAGCGGCCGTACTGGCGAAAGGACCGGTGGGCCTGGTGTTGCCGACGGCGGTGATCGGCATGTTCCTGCTGATCGTCACGTTGCCGACCCGCGAAGGACTGCCTTGGTGGATGAAGATATTGCGTCCCTTCGCGCCGCGCCACTTCCTCCGCACGTGCCGGCGGATGCGGCCCCTGACAGCAATCGCGGTCGCAATCGCCGTGGCGGCGCCGTGGTACGTGTGGGTCCATCTGCGGACCGGCGGGGCCTTCACGGAGGACTTCTTCTTCACGCACAACTTCGGCCGGGCCGCGGCGCCGATGGAGGGACACGACGGCTCGCTGCTGTTCTATCCCGCGGCGATACTCGTGGGTTTCTTTCCGTGGTCGGTGTTCGCGGCGCCGGTGTTGATCGACCTCGTGCTGCGGCTCCGCCGCCGCCATCCTTGGAGCGTCGGACTGACGTTCGCCGCCTGCTGGGTCGGCGTGTATGTCGGGCTGTTTTCCCTCGCCCAGACGAAGTTGCCGAGCTACATCACGCCGATGTATCCCGCGCTGGCCCTGATCACCGGCTGCTTCATCCACCACTGGACCCGCGGCGCGGCGGAGGTCGCGAAGCTTTGGCCGCGGCTGGCGATGGCGGCGCTGGGGCTGGTTGGCGCCGCCATGGCAATCGCGATTCCCCTTGCCGCGCGGGAGCTGGCGCCGGGCGAAGAGATGCTCGGCGCGCTGGGATTGATCCCCCTGGCGGCCGCGGGGTTGTGTTGCTTTCTGATGGAGCGAGGCCGCGTCGCCGCCGCCGCGCGCGTCTTCGCCGCGGCAGCCGTGCTGTTCACCACGACGATCTTCGGCTACGGTGCGATGCGCGCCGACCGGCATCAGCACAGCGACCTGCTGCTGGCGGCGATCGCGCTGGAGAGCGACGAACCGCAACTGGCCGCGTACGGATGTCTGGAGCCGAGTTGGGTCTTCTACGCCGGCCGGCCGATCCGCGAGATCGACCGCACGCAGTTGACCGATCACGAAGCCGGGGTCCTCGCCGGGGAGGACGCCTTCGTCATCACTACCCGCCGTCGCCTTGGGGAGATCGCCGCCGACCTCCCGCCGCACACGTACCTTGTGGCCGAGGCGCCGTACTTCATGAAGGACGAGCAGCTCGTCGTGCTCAGCCGATCTCGGCCGTCGTTTGCGGACAGGCCGGCCGCCGCAAAGATCCAACGCTAGGCTCAATCGACGACGAGGCGCGCGGAAAACGCTCCCGTCGCGGTAGCGCGGATTAGCCGGCGTCGCGGCTCGCCAGCGCGGCGCCGCGGAGCGCGAGGTGGGGGACGAAGCGGGCCTCGGGGCCGAGGACCGTCGCGATCAGCTTTCCATCTCCGCCCGAGAGAAACACTTCAGGCGGTTCGGGGGTTTCTTTGGCGAGCTCGGCGATCAACTCCCGGACGGCGCCGACCACGCCCCAAAACAGCCCGCTCTCCAGCGCCGCACGGGTGTTGCGGCCGCACGCCGCCGGGGGCGGCGCCTGGGGATCGAGCGTAATCTCCGGCAGCACGTCGGTCTGCGAGTGGAGCGCGCGCGACGCCAGCCGCACTCCCGGCAAAATGGCGCCTCCTTGAAACACCCCCTGTGGGTCGAGGAGGTCAACCGTGATTGCGGTGCCCGAGTCGGCCACAATCGCCGCCCGGCCCGGAGTGCGGAGGACGTTGGCGGCGGCCGCCGCCGCCAGGCGATCGACGCCGACGCGTTCCGGATGCTCCACGTTGGTTTTTAGCGGCAGGTCGGCATGCGCCACCACGCGGAAGTCGGCGTGCGGAATCCGCGCGCTCACCCATTCCGCGAGCCGCTCCTGAGCCGACCGGCGGACGCTGATCACGCGCCACACGGATGAGGCGTCGGCGAACTCCCCCGCCGCCGCGTCGAGCGAGCCGTCGAGCGAGTGAACCATCGTCACGCGCCGCGGCTGGGGAAGGGGCGACCGATCGTCACCGTCAAATAGGCCGATCTTCAGGAACGTGCTCCCCACGTCGGCCACCACCCAAGCCGCCATCGCCAACCTCATTCGAAAGCCGTCGCCCACAGACGCACGTCATCCACGAATCGTGATTATAGCCGCGGTTCAGCCCGTCGCAGCCTGACGAGCTTCGAAGAGGTCATAGAGGGCGAACAGCACTTCCCGCAGGTCGCCGCCGTGGGCGTGGAAAAGGCGATCCACCTCTTGGGCTTCGACTTGTTGTCGCCAGCCGTGCTGCAGTCGGGCTGCAATCCGGCGGCCGATTTCGGGCGTGGGCCTCGTGACAAAAATGTCGGGAAGGCCCAGGTCGCGGTGGGTGGTCACAAGCAGGCCGCACCGCTGGCGGCGGCAGAGTCGTTTCAGGCGCCAGCGGCGGATGGCGGAGAGTTGCTCAAAGCCGTCGATCGCCACTTGCACGCCCTCACCCCAGGACCGCATTGCGACGCCGGAAACCGGCAGACGCCGTTCTCCGCCGTGGAGCGTGAAGCGTTCGACGCGGCGCGGCCGCTCCCGCAGCCGTCGCATCAACTCGTGCAAGAGCGTCGATTTGCCGGACCCGTGCGGACCGCGGATTTGCCCCCAGCCGCCGCCGGCGTCCAGCCGCCGGAGACAATCCTCGATCGACTCTCCCTGGCCGAAGATAAAGCCGATGGCGCCGGGGCTTAATCGTTGCGCCGAAAAAGGATTATCCGTGGCGCGGTTGGGGAGCAGCATCGGGCGCCGTCTCGGTTTTCGCGCAGCGGCCGTTGGTGCCTTCCGCGCTCGACTTGCTGGGGGCGCGGAGCGGCCCCAATTGAAATGGAAGCTCGTAGAACAACGGCTTCCCCCGCTTGAGAAACAGCCGCACGCGCACGCACCAGCGGACTTTCACGATCTCGCCGTCGTAGGAGCGCGGGCTCTTGGGGAGGACCGTCTTCAGCGTGAACTGCTGGCGAAAGTCGTCATCTACGCTGCGCGGCGTGCGCCGCTCAAAGTAGTGGATGCCAAGATCGCAGTCCCCCTTGCCGTCGGTGTGCCAGAGCACGGAGGCCTCCAGCGCCTGGATCTCCCCCGGATCGACGGCGTCGATCTGGTATTGGCATTCCAGCTCTTCCCCGGGCTGAAACTCCGGGCGATGGCCGCGGATGTGAATGCTGATCAGGGGGTCCATGACGACGATGCCGCCCGGGCGGCGCGGCGGTTTCAGCTCTCCTCGGTTTGTGCGGGATATAGCAGCAGCGGAAAGCATCGCTCGAATGGAGGCCAACCCTCGGCCTCGCCCTGAACCAGCAGCTTCCAGTGCACCGCATTGTGCGGCGATTGGAAGGAATGCATCGCATTGCGGGGGGCGTCGAGCGAGCTTTGTCGCTCGAAAGGAGTAATCGGCCCCGCAGCCACGTTTTCGCAACGGAACACCGGCTGCCGCGCGACCACGCGCCGCTCCGCCCGCACGTTGGTGCCTTGGTGAAATATAGCTTCTTCTTCGCAAACCAGCGAGACGGTTAGGGAGCGGATTACATGCCGCCCGCGCTGCAAGAGCCAGATCTGGTACCGGCGTCCCGGGATGAGGGGCAGGTCGGAAATCTCCATGGTGGTGGGGCCGATGCCGGTGGCCCGCCGCAACTCCCGCAGAAAATAGTACATCCCCCACGCGCCCAGCAGCACAAAGGCGATCACGAACAGCGTCAGGAACCACTCCGGCTGGCCCGCCCGGTGCCGGCTGAGCGTGACGTACGCCAGAATCAGTCCGACCGCATTCCAGATCAGC
>JAHWKS010000543.1 GCA_019347795.1 Planctomycetota bacterium
CTCTCGCAATCCCGAGCGGACGCGATCCAAGAGGGTCATCGCCCACTGCCGGGCGTAGGCGTCTTCGGGCGTACGGGGATCGACGGGCTCAGCCGCGAAGCGGCTCTCGGCCGCGTCAAAATCTAAAGAGAGGAGTCGGCGTCCTCCGCCGCGCCGCTGCGCGACCCGGCGGTCGTGCTCGTTCGCCAGGTAGTGCTGCAGCGCCGCAATCAAAAAGGAGCGGAACTTCCCCCGCTCGCGCCGCACGGAGGCGACGTCGCCGCGGCGCAAGATCAGCGAAAAGAATCCTTGCGTCAGGTCTTGGGCGTCGTGGGAGGAATATCCCTTCCGCCGCAGGTAAGCATAGAGCGGATACCAGTAGGTTTCGCATAACGCCGCCAGCGCCGACTCCGCCTCGGGCGAGCTTTGCCGTCCCGCCGCCAACACCATGCTCCAGCGGGTCGTCGCAAACCGCCCGCCGCGCGCGGCAAGGTGAGAAGCGGCGCCTTCGTGCTGCGACATGCCGCCAGTGTATCCGGCGCGGCGACCGGCCGCCATCGATTTTTATGCAACGCGGCGGACGCCGAGTTCGCGACAATCGTCCGCGACGGCTCTCCGCCGGCGAGTTTGCGCTTGACGGAATTGGATAGCAGGAACGTGATGCCGCCAGTCGTCGCGCGCCTTAGGCACGATCGGCCACGCCCGACACTCCGGCATGCTTGGCGCAATGGGCGCCGCAGAACATCTCGCCTTCGTGCTCCATGCCGTGGCCGATAATCTTACACCCGCAGTGGGCGCAGGCCGGGGCCAGGGCATGGATGGCGCACTCGAAGCAGTCGAAGGCGTGCGTCTGGCCATCCATTTCCACCGTGAAGGCCTTGTCATACTCATTTCCGCAAACGTCGCAGCGTTGCATGGCTGGGCTCCTTCTGAGGATTTGAGGGAGGTGGCATTTTGCTGCAAATCGGGCGCCGCAGTCCGACGGTTTCCGCTGGTTGAGGATTTGAGGACTGGTCTACAACGCCTTGCCGGCGCCCAGAAGGAGAGGGTAGATCCGTACTCTTGGCGTTTGCAAGTCCTCGCCGTGAACGCCGAATCTCGAGCACGGCCGGTAATGCGGATCGCGCGAAGAGATGGCCCCCGCCACGTACCTCAGTCCGCGCCGAAGTAGCGCGGGGCGGCGGCGGGGCGGCCGAAGTGGAAGCCCTGGAAGAGCTGAAAGCCGAGATCGCGGCATACCGCGGCTTCGTCGGGATGCTCGACTCCCTCGGCCAGCGGGACCACGTCCAGCTCCCGCACCAGGCGCACCGACTTGGCTTGTCCCTAAGGGTCACGGCATCCCGCACTCCACGAAGCATAGCTCACACATCGGCTGGAATATCCGCCGCAAGGACGGCCGCAAGCTATGTTTTTGCGGTAGAGGGCGGAGCGAAACATCTGTTCGGGAGGCGCCGCTTGCGGGGCTGGATCGACATCGCGTTGGAGCATCTGGCGGGCCACGCCGTCTGCGGGTACTCGCCCGGGCAGGCGCCGGCGAGCGAGCCGACGGGGCTGGCGGCGATGGCGCTCTTATTGCACGGCCGCACGGCGGCGGCGCAGCCGGCCTTGCGACATCTTGCGGAGGCGCAGTGCGAGGCGGGAGGCGTGGGCATCCGGAGGGGCGAGCCGAATCCGCAATGGCCGACCAGCCTGGCCATCCTCGCGTGGCAGACGTCGCAGGATGTGCGTTATCGCGAGAACCTGCACAAAGCGATCGACTCGCTGCTGGCGGTGCGAGGCGAAACGATGCCGCGGACGCCGGACTTGGGGCACGACACGACGCTCTCCGCCTGGCCCTGGGTGGCGGGGACGCACTCCTGGGTCGAGCCGACGGCGCTGGCGGTGCTGTCGCTCAAGGCCGTGGGACAGAGCGAACATCCGCGAACCCGCGAGGCGGTGCGGATGTTGATCGATCGCCAGATTCCCGGCGGCGGCTGCAATTACGGGAACACGTTCTGCCTGGGACAGAAGCTGCGGCCGCACGCGCAGCCGACGGGACTGGCGTTGGCGGCGTTGGCGGGAGAATCGAAGGGCGCCAGCCGCATCACGGCTTCGGTGGCGTGGCTGGCGAGAAACATCGACGCCCGCACGCCGGTTCAATCGCTGTGCTGGGCGCTGATCGGATTGGCGGCGCACGGCGCGGCGCCGAAGAACGCGGATTCGTGGTTGCAAGATGCCTGGCGGCGGGTGAGCGATCGCGGTGTGTCGTCGTACAAGACGGCGTTGGTATTGTTGGCGGCGAAGAAGAGATTGCAGATTGCAAATTGAGAATTGCAAATTGCAAATCGGCGAGCCGTCAGCTTTATTCATTTTGAAATTTGCAATTTCATGAGTGCGGACGCTCCATTACAACTCGATCGCCGCGCTCTTCTGGCCGGCGGCGCGGCGGCCGCGGCTGGCTTGGCGGCCTGGACCGCGGCGCGACGCGCGTTCGCGCCGCGGGCGGCGGTGTTCGTCGCCAGGGATCAGCGCTACGACGGGCCTTTGGAGCAAACGATTCGCGACGGGCTGACGGCGGTGGGCGTCGATGTCACGCAGTTTCGCGGAAAGCGGGTGCTGCTCAAGCCGAACCTTGTGGAGCCGTCGCGGGAGATTCCGCACATGACGACGCACCCGGCGATGATCCTCGCCGCCGCCGCCGTCTTTCGCCGGGCGGGCGCCGCCGTGACGGTAGGCGAAGGCCCCGGCCACGTCCGCGACAGCGAAATGGCGCTGGCGGAGTCAGGCGTCGCCGACGCGCTTGACTCGGCCAACCTCCGCTTCGCCGATTTGAACTACGAGGAAACGGCGTGGGTCAAAAACGCCGGCCGGGCGAGCGACCTGGAGGGATTCCACTTCCCGCGGTCGGTGGTGGAGGCCGACCTGATCGTCTCGCTGCCGAAGTTGAAGACGCACCACTGGGTCGGCGTCACGTGCGCCATGAAGAACCTCTACGGCGTCATCCCGGGCATCAAGTACGGCTGGCCCAAGAACGTGCTCCACCACCACGGGATTCCCCAAACCGTTTACGACATCAACGCCTCGCTCGCGCGCACGGTGGCCATCGTGGATGGCATCGACTGCATGGAAGGGGACGGGCCGATCATGGGCAGCCTCAAGAGAATGGGGCTGATCCTCGTGGGCGACAATCTGCCCGCCGTGGACGCCACCGCCAGCCGATTGATGGACCTCGCGCCGGAGGCGGTTACGTATCTGCATCTCGCAGCCGACCGATTGGGACCGATCGCCGACGATCGCATCGAGCAGCGCGGTGAGGCGTGGCGGCCGCTCGCTTCGCCGTTTCAGATTCTCGATAAGCCGCACCTCAATGCCTTGCGGCAACGTCCGGGCGTCCGCGTCTCGTAGCTTGACTCTCCGAGTCGAGCCCTTTGCAGGTCAGCGGGCGCTGCTCGACTCAGAGAGTCAAGCTACGGTTGAGGCTAGCGCCCCGCGGCTGCTACGGACCCGCGAGCGGCGGCGCGGGGACGGCGCCGGTATCGAGCAGCATGTAGCCCGCCCAGAAGAATGGATGATCCGGCGCCAGCGGCGTTTCATAGCCGACGCCGGTCACGCGCGGCTCCAGGTCGGGATCGACCACGCCGGATCGCAGCAGCTCCACGCTTCTCCGCCAGGCGGCGGAGGCGGGGGAATACGGCAACTCCTGCACGAACTCCCGCGTCAGATCGACGCTCGTCTGCCCGCCCGTCCGCCACCGGCTCAACAACACCGTCCGCGAGCCGGAGGCGTAGAAAGCGCACGCCGCGAGAAACAGCTCGTCCCCCGTCCCTGGCTTGCGAAGGGCGTTTTCGGCGGCAGTATGAAAGCCGGGAGCAACCACCTGGTCCGGCGCTCCCCACGGCAACTCCATCCACCGCGCCAGGCCCGAGCCCGGCCGGCCGCGATCGATTTGCATCGGCGAGTAATCGTAGGGCCGGCCCTCATCCTCCACGTCGTCGAGCACCACAAGGCGATCGCACAACTTAGCCATCAGGCCCGAGGGCGCCGGGAGCTTATCGGAGAGCACGGTCGCCTTCGGCGCCGCCCGCAGCACGTCGGCCACGGCGGCCTGCGTGTCCTCGTCCCGCCAGCGCGGATGGAGGCGGCCGGCGACGATCGCTGTATCGGCGTCCCGCGGGCGCGGCCGTTCGTCGGGGACGATGAGCGAGATCGTCGGCGCGTACCGTACCCGCATCTTCGCCAACAGCGCCTGCGAATCCTCTTCGGTCCCCACCTGCAACGCCTCGAAGGGAACGAACCAGAGCACGCTGTCGGGGACGAAGATCACCTCATCGAAGCTGTCCCAGAACTCGGGCGGGGCGTTGTCGGTCAAGAGCGACAGGAGGTCGCGGGCGACCGGCTTCCAGCTTTCGCTGCGGAGGTCTTTGCCGTCGAGCGACTTGTTTGCATCGTAATGCCCCATCTCGCGAAGCAGCTCCACCACTTGCCTGGTCACTTCGCGCGGGGCCTCGATCTGCCAGCCGTGGAATTTCTCGCGAGAGATTGTCATGCCGAAGACGTAGCGGTCGGTGGCGAAGTACGTGAAGGCGATCTGCCCCGGCGCCATTCGCTGCTGCACCTCGGCCAGGTCCTGCACGGGCGGGAACACGGACTCCGTGGGCTCGCGGCGGAGGGCGATGCCGCGGAGGATCACCTCCTGTCCGGCGGCGACTTCATTGAGCTGCTTGAGCAATTGGGACTGGCGGTCCTGCGTCTCCTTGTCGTCCTTGCCGGGCACGAGGGGGAGCGACTCCAACTCGGCCC
>JAHWKS010000544.1 GCA_019347795.1 Planctomycetota bacterium
ATTCGGCTTCCGCCCAGGGCCGATAGTTGTCGTGCGGTTGACGACACACGCCACCACGGAAGCAGCGGGTTGCTTTATGACGCGGACGACGCAGCGCACGTTTATTCGGGGTTTGGCAGCGACGGCCCTTCTCGCCACAATCGCCACTGCGACGGGAGGAACCGCGTCGCCGATGGACGCGGAGCGTGCAAGCGAAGGACCGATGCTGGCGCCCCCACGGCTGGCGAGCCGCCCCGATCCGGAGGCGAAGCCGGCGCCCGCGGCGGAGCCGCCAAGCCGTCCGATGCTGGAAGAAGCCGCAATCGCGCCGGAGTCGGCGCCGTCTGCCGAGTCGGAACTTTCGCCCGACCTTCAGCGGCTGCGGGATCGAATGAAGGACTGCTCGGAATACTACTCGCAGCGCCCCGAGAGCGCCAGCGAGCGCAGTCCCTGGGGCGTCATGCACTGGCTGATCGCCTACGGGGCCGATACCGAGCTTCTCGTCGGCTCGCGACGGGTCAACGCCATCGGCTGGCTGCTCTGGAACGGCAATTGCCGCGGACAGCAGCTATTGTATCTGAACAACGGCCGGCTCGCCGCCCACGTCGGCGCCCCCGGCACGCAAGGGCACGCTGGCCAGTTCCTGGCGATGCTCGCGCAGTGGCGGGTGCTTCCCGAGACGAGGATGCGCGTCCAGGATCGCGAATTCACGGTGGCCGACTTCATCGAATACGAGAAGAGGACCTGCGAGCCGCGGTCCGAGCTGACGTTCAAGCTCATCGCCCTTTCCTACTACCTGGAGAGCGACGAGACGTGGACCGACGATCGCGGCCGCAACTGGAGCATCCCGCGATTGATCCAGGAGGAGCTGGCGCAGCCGGTGATCGGCGCGGCCTGCGGAGGAACGCATCGCATGATGGGCTTCTCCTACGCCCTGCGGATGCGGCAGCGCGACGGCAAGCCGCTCGACGGCCAATGGGCGCGGGCCAAAACCTTCGTCGAGGATTACCACGACTATACCTTCAGTCTGCAGAACGCCGACGGCAGCTTCAGCACGAACTGGTTCGCCGGACGCGGAGACTTCGGAGATGTGGGCCGCCGCGTAGAAACCACCGGCCACATCTTCGAGTGGATGGCTTACTCGCTGCCCGAGGATCAACTCTTCGATCCGCGGATGGTGCGGGCCGCCGCGTACCTGACCGAGACGCTCATTGCGCACCGGAAAACGAAGCTCGAGATCGGTCCCAAGGGGCACGCGCTGCACGGGCTGAATATCTACCTGGACCGGGCGTTTGACACGAAGCCCGAGTACATCACGCCCGAGGTCGCCCGTCGCCGCGTAGAGCAGCGGCGGTAGCCGCCGGCCGAGCGACTCCGCTAGAATTGGCGGCGCCTTCAGGAGTCGTCATGCACGTTGCTGCTCCGCAAAGCCGGCTGAGATGCGGCGTCGCGGTGGGGGACATCACGCCGCCGCCGGGAATCTACCATCGAATGTGGGGCGCGGCCGCTCATGACTGCGCCACGGGCGTCCATCGTCCGTTGCGGGCGAGCGTGGTCGTGCTCCAGCGACGCGACGCGGTCAACTCGGATGACGGCCGCCAAGTGGTGGTTGCGCTGGATCACTGTTTGCTGGGAGCGCCGGAGCTATCGCCCCTGACAACCCGGGTTGCCGCGGCGACGGGAGTCGAGGCGGACTCCCTGCTGGTCACGTTTTCGCACACGCACGCGGCGGGGCTGATGAGCCTCGATCGCGTCGAGCTGCCCGGCGGGGAGTTGATTCCGGACTATCTGGAGACCATCGCCCGCCGCGCCGCCGAGCTAACGGCGCAGGCGATGGGCGGTCTGCAAGACGCCACGATCGTCTACGGCGAGGGACGGTGCTCCCTGGCGGCTCATCGCGACTTTTGGGATGAGTCCCGCGGGCGGTTCGTGTGCGGGTTCAATCCGCAGACGCCGGCCGACGATGCACTGCTGGTCGCCCGCGTTACGCGAGATGCGGACGACCAGGCTCTCGCGGTCATCGTCAACTATGCATGTCATCCGACGACGCTGGCGTGGGAGAACACGCTGATCAGCCCCGACTTCCCCGGCGCGATGCGGGAGACAGTGGAGGCCGCGATCGGCGCCCCGTGCGTGTTCCTGCAAGGCGCCTCGGGCGACCTCGGGCCGCGGGAAGGGTTCGTGGGCGACACGGCCGTGGCCGACCGTAACGGACGTTGCCTTGGATATGCGGCGCTCTCCGTCTTCGAATCGCTGCCGCCGCCGCGAACGCGGTATGAGTATGCCGGGCCGGTGGAGTCGGGCGCCGCAATCGGCGTCTGGCGCCATGCGGCGCTGGGCGAAGATGCGATCCGCGCGGCCGAAGCATGGCGACTGCGTCGCTGGGCGGTCGAGCTTCCGTACCGCGATGATTTGCCGACTCAAGATGCGCTCAAGCGCGAGCGTGAACGATGGCGGGCGAAGGAGCAGGATGCGACGCAGCGGGGCGACGCCGAGGCTGCACGCGAAGCGCGGGCGATGGTCGAACGCCGCACTCGGATGCTGCGTCGTCTCGCGACGCTGCCGTCCGGTCCGACCTATCCGTTCCCCGTCACGCTCGGACGATTCGGCGACGCCTGGTGGCTGGCCGTCTCCGGCGAGCCGTACAACCTGCTGCAAGCGGAACTCCGGCGCCGCTTTCCGAAGACGCCGATCGTGGTAACCACGCTTACCGGCGGATGGGGACCCTCGTACCTCCCGCCGCGCGACATCTACGGCAAGGGAATCTACCAAGAGACCGTATCCGCACTGGCGCCGGGCTGCCTGGAAACCTTGATCGAAGCGATTGCCGCGGAAATGTCCGGCGTATAGGTTAGAGCGAGGCGACCGGTCACGCGCCCGCATCCAACATGGCTACGCTTGACACCGCTTCGAACGTGCTGAAGACGCGGAGGTCGCGCGAAATCACGTAGAACTCCGACGAACCGGCCGAGTCCTCGCCGCCGGGGTCGAAGGCGATGTGCTCCGGATGCTCGATGACCACGCGATCGCCGTTCTCGAGGTTGAGCGCGAACGGCTTAAAAGGAGCTTGATGCAAAAGTCGCTGCACTTCGGCTCGCAGGATTTCGGTTCTCATGCCAACGCTCCGACGAGTAACATGGCAGCCGTTGCATTCTACCTTCGGCGACAACGCTCATGAAGCACATTCTCGTTACCGGCGGCGCCGGGTTTATTGGTTCGCATTTGACCGAGGCGCTGCTGGCCCGCGGCGAGCGGGTGACGGTGATCGATGACGAATCGACCGGCCGCAGCGGCAACCTCGCCGCCGTGCGCGACCATCCGCAGCTCACCTATCATCGCGGCTCCGTGGGAGCCGCGGAGCTTGTGCGGCGAGCGATCGCCGACGTCGATGAGGTCTATCACCTGGCGGCGGCCGTGGGGGTGGCGCTGATCGCACGCGAGCCGATCCAGACCATCGAGCGCAACATCTATCCCACCGAGCTGATCCTGGCGGAGCTGCGGCGCCGGCTGGAGAAGGGGGACCGCGTGAAGTTCTTTCTCGCCAGCACCAGCGAGGTTTACGGCAAGAATCCCAAACCGGTCTGGAGCGAGTCGGACGACCTGGTGTTCGGCGCCACGACCAAGGCCCGGTGGTCCTACGGCGCCTCGAAGGCGATCGACGAGTTCCTGGCCCTGGCCCACTGGCGGCAGTCGCGGCTGCCGGTGGTGATCGGCCGGTTCTTCAACGTCGTCGGTCCGCGGCAGACCGGCGCCTACGGCATGGTGCTGCCCCGCTTCGTCGCGGCCGCGAAGCGCGGCGAGCCGCTCGTGGTGCACGACGACGGCCGGCAAGTCCGCTGCTTCGCCCACGTGAGCGACGTGGTGCAAGCGGTGTTGGCCCTCATGAACACCGACGAAGCGATCGGAAAAGTCTTCAACATCGGCAGCGATCAGCCGGTCTCGATCCGCGAGTTGGCCGAGCGCGTCATCGCCGCCGCCGGCCGCGAGCCCCCCTCGCCGCTGGAGTTCCAAAGCTACGCCGAAGCCTACGACGAAGATTTCGAAGACATCCGCCGCCGCGTGCCCGATCTTTCGCGGCTGAAGGCGACGATCGAATATCGACCCCAACATGATTTGGGGGGAGTTATCCGGGGCTTAGTGGAGCAGGCGGAATAGCTCGTACGATCCTGCGCTGGTATGACGACGATCGCTGGATCACCGACACGTACGTCCGGAAAACCAGCATCGACGCGCCGGTTCGGGTGCGCGGTTGTCCGATGATCCTGCTCGAAGCGTTTTCCGTGGGCGACGAGTTTCTTCATGTGATTGTGGACGCGGCGCCCAGCCACGAAATCCCTCTTAAATAGACATGGCCCCTTCCGATGTTCCTTCTCAAGTCGCTCTACGCAAATGGCGTCATCTCTCGAGATGACTACGACCAGGTACGCGTTTGCCTGGACGTGCGTAACCAAGTGGTGCACGGTTTTCCGCCTGACAACTTGTCGCTCCAGACAACGCAACGTCTCTTGGATTTCGCGACCCGCCTTCTGAAACTTGATCCGGCGGATGCGGAGACGGCGTAGCCGTTTCGGCGCCGCAAGGGCGTCTGAGCGATGACGGGGTTAAAATGAAAGACGATTGGTACTCCGAACTGGACAACGCTATTCGACGCGCCGGGTTCTTCACGAACGGTGTCGAGGATATGGGCGGTTGGGAGCGCACCACGGTCTGCTCAGAAGAGCTGCCCGGCGGCTGCGGTTATTCGGGCAACAGCTTCTGGGTCACAAAGC
>JAHWKS010000545.1 GCA_019347795.1 Planctomycetota bacterium
TCCCACGGCTCGGCGATGAGCTTGACCTGCGAGAGGACCGGGTCCTGGTGGATGATGTCGAAGAAGGCGCCGAGGCGGTCCACGTCGTGCAGCTCGCGAGCCAGGGCGGCCGCCAGGTCGAAGCGGAAGCCGTCCACGTGCATCTCCAGCACCCAGAAGCGGAGGCTGTCCATGATGAGCTGCAGCACTCGCGGGTGCATCATGTTCAGCGTGTTGCCGCAGCCGGTATAGTCCATACAGAAGCGGCGGTCGTTCTCCACCAGGCGGTAGTAGGCGGCGTTATCGATCCCGCGGAAACAGAGCGTCGGGCCGAGGTGGTTCCCTTCGGCGGTGTGGTTGTAGACTACATCCAGGATGACTTCGATCCCCGCCTGGTGCAGGGCCTTGACCATCTGCTTGAACTCGTTCACCTGCGCGCCGGGAGTCGCGGAGGCGGCGTAACGGGCGTCGGGGGCGAAGAAGCCGATCGAGTTGTAGCCCCAGTAGTTGCGGAGCTTTTTCTCAATGAGGAAGCGGTCGTCCACGAAGTGGTGGATCGGCATCAGCTCGACCGCGGTCACGCCGAGGGATTTCAAGTAGTCAATCACCGGCGGGGAGGCCAGCCCCATGTACGTGCCGCGGAGCTTTTCCGGGACGCCGGGGTGCTTCATCGTGAAGCCGCGAACGTGCAGCTCGTAGATGACCGTCTCGTGCCAGGGGGTGCGGAGGTGGCGGTCCCCCTCCCAGTCGAAGGCCTCATCCACCACCACGCACTTCGGCATAAAGGGGGCGGAGTCTCGCTTATCGAGAACCAGATCGGACTTCGATTGTCCCACCTTGTAGGCGAAGCAGGCGTCGTCCCAGGTCACATCGCCGGTAATCGCTTTGGCGTAGGGGTCTAAAACCAATTTGGCGGGGTTAAATCGTTGTCCATTGGCCGGATCATACGGGCCGTAGACGCGATATCCGTAGAATCTCCCCGGCCGGGCGTGGGGGAGGTAGCAGTGCCAGACCTGATCGGTGTGTTCGGTGAGGCGAATGCGGGCCGACTCGGAACGGCCCTTGGGACCGCGAAAAAAGCAGAGCTCCACCGCCTCCGCGTTTTCGGAGAAGAGGGCGAAGTTCACCCCCTGCCCGTCCCATGTGGCGCCCAGCGGATACGGCCGGCCAGGCCAGACTTTCATAGACGATTTTTTCCCTTTAGCCAAAAAGGGGTAGATGGGCGAGAATATATTTCCTACCATGTCTCGTTGTACCCAGGCGCCGCCGGCTTTCCCACCCCCTCAGACCACCTACGGAACGTCGGCCGTCGCTGCGGCGCCGCTTCAGCAAACCGGCGCCTCCCGCCAAACTCGCCGTCTTCCCCGGCTCTTGCGACGGCGCTAATCGAGCATTAACCCTTGTCGTGTAGGATATTGCGGCAAATCTCTCTCCCTTCTCTTTACTTTTGAGGATGAACGTGCAAGGAAAGTTTCTGTATTTTGACGCGGCCCAGGATCGGGAATTGGAGAACCGCGTTCGGCGGTTCCTGGCGGGTCTGCACCGCCACCGTTTGCTGAAGCTGGAGATCGAGGCCAAGAACGGCGAAGTGACCGTAAGCGGGGTACTGGACACGTTTTACGAGAAGCAGATCGCCCTCTCGAGCTGCCGCCGCGTGGCGGGCGTGGTGACGGTGAACGAGAAGATCGAAGTCGGGCCGCCGATCGCGTGAGGGGTGAGAGGGGACATCGCTTGCTTACGGCTTTAGTGACGCCTAGAATCTGGCGTGGCCGGACCGCGCGCAACCGTTCTCGAGGTCTTCCCCGTTGGACTTTGCTTCGCTCCGTGATGGGTTGGGCCACTTCCGCCTTGCGGACGCCTTCGACATCGGCGCCGTGGCGCTCTTGTGTTATTTGGGGCTGAGCTGGCTGCGGCAGCACGCGTCGCGGCCGCTGTTGTCGGCGGCCATCGCCGTTCTCTTGCTCTACGCGGGGGCGCGGTTATTCAACCTTTACCTCACGTCCCTCTTGTTCCAGGCGGGGGCCGTGGTGATTGCGGTCGCCCTGCTCCTCATCTTTCAGGACGACCTGCGGCGGGCGGCGGAGCGGCTGGCGCTGCGGCGCACGCCGGCGGCGCGCGCGGGGACGTCGTCCTCAACCCTCGACATCATCGCCGAAACCGTACACGAGTTGGCCGAGGCCCGCATTGGCGCTTTGCTCGTCTTCCCCGGCCGCGAGCCGCTCGAACGACACACCCGCGGCGGCGAGCCGCTGGGAGGCGAGATCAGCCGCAGCCTCTTGATGAGCATCTTTCACTCCGGCTCTCCCGGACACGACGGCGCGGCGGTGGTCGAGGGAAGCCGCCTGACGCGGTTCGCGCTGCACCTTCCCCTCTCGCGCTACCCCGAAAAAGTCGGCCGCGAGGGGACCCGCCATGCCGCCGCCATGGGTCTGGCGGAACAGTGCGACGCGCTGGTCGTCGTCGTCTCCGAGGAGCGGGGGACGGTGAGCATCGCGCATCGCGGAACGCTGGAGGTGATCAAGCCGGCGGCGCTGCGGGAGAGGCTGGGTCAGTTCCTCGAGGAAACCGCTCCCAAGCCGGCGCCGCAGGTGGTGACGCGGTGGCTCATCCGCGAGCCGGGTCTGAAAGCGATTTCGCTCTTGCTGGCGTGCCTATTGTGGCTCGGGCTGGCGTACCGCGTGGAGCCGGTCGAGCGCCCTGCGACGGCGATCATCGAGTATCGCGGCCTCCCGCCGGGTTGGGCGATCGCCGAGCCGCGTCCCAGCCAGGTTCAACTCACCCTCTCCGGCCGCGAGCGGGAATTCGACGGCTTCAGCCCGGAGGACGTGGTCGTCTCTCTTGACCTGAGCCGGCCGAGCGAAGGAACGCTCGAGTTCGCGCTAAGCGACGATCAGGTAACCGGGGCCGAGAATCTGGAGATCCTGGAGATCGACCCCCGAATCGTCCGCGTGCAGGTCTTCCGTGTCGCAACCCTGGCGCTGCCGATTGAGGTTCCGCGAGAGAACGAGCTTCCGCCCGACCTCGTGCTGACGGCGATCGAGACGCAACCTGCGACGATCCACGTGCAGGCGCCCGTCGCGCAGGCCGACTCGCTGAAGGCGATCGCCACCGAGCCGTTCGATCTGAGCCGGCTGCGCTCGTCGAAGACGGTTCGGCTGCAGCTCGAGCTGCCGCCCCGGGTGCGTCTGGTCGAGGGCCAGCCGCCGGTGATCGAGGCCGCCGTGCAGATCGACCGGCGCCCTCTCCCGGCGAAGAAAGCCGGCTGAAACTCTACTCCGTGCAGCCGAATCAGGAGGGCGCCGAGCCGGTTATAATGGCGGCGCCGTTTTGCGGCCTTACCATCTACGCAATGCACGAGCCACGCATCATGATCCCCGAGCGCATCGCCTCCCGCGTACGCACCGTCACGCACACCGCGGAGTACTTTGAGGAGCTGAAGTCCTTCGCCCGCGACCTGGCCGGGCGCGGCGCCGCGAGCGGGCGAGGCTACTTCACGCCGACCGAAGAGGAGGACCTCCGGGCCTTGCTGATCTCCTATTGGCAGGCGCGCGGCGCGTTGCTGGAGCTGATCACCTCGGTTCGCCTGGAGGCGGAGCAGTCTCCCCAGGACCGCGCCGCGGCTTTCCTCACCGGCTTCGCCGGGGCGCTGGTGCTGATCGACGCCGCTCGATTCCTCCGCGAAACCGTGCACGACCGGCCGGTGGTGCGCGAAAAGCTGAACGAGCCGGATCCGGCCTTCGGCATCCCCGCCGGCCTCTACGATACGGTGCAGCAATCGCTCGTCAGCCCTCGCAACGCGTGGCGTCTTTATCGGGCGATGCGGTACTTCGAGAAGCAGGAAGCCGAGCTTCGAACCCTCGCCGGTCCCGAACTCGCCGCAGTGCTGGCGATCATCGACCGCCTGCGGCATCGGCTCGACGTTTCCGCCGCGCAGTTCGCGCGAGCGCGATTGCGGGCGCGAGCGGCCGGCGTCCTGCGGGCGCTGATGAGCGACGGTTTGAGCCGCGCGCTGTACAACCTGCAGAAGCTGGGGGGAAACCTGCTCTCCGACAAGTACCTGAAGCTCGGCCACCGACCGGCGCTTCCCTCGGATGTCGCCGAGCAAGTGCGCTCCCTGTTGCTCCCGGGCGACGTGCTTGTGGTGCGGAAGGAGCACGCCCTGACTAACTACTTCCTGCCGGGCTTCTGGCCGCACGCCGCTCTCTACTTGGGCGACGCGGCGGCGCTGGAGGAGTTGAAAGTTCACGAGCAGGACCATGCCCGGCAGCGATGGTCCAAGCTGCTCCACGTCGCGGGCGAAGGGCCCTGGTGCGTGCTGGAGTCGATGAAAGACGGCGTCCAGTTCCGTTCGCTCAGTTCCCCCTTCGGCTCGGATTCGATCGTCGTGTTGCGGCCGCAGCTTTCGCGGGAGCAGATCGCGCAGGGGCTGGCGCGGGTGATGGCCCACGAGGGGAAGCCGTACGACTTCGACTTCGACTTCCGCCGCTCCGACCGGCTGGTGTGCACCGAGGTTGTCTATCGCGCATACGACGGGCTGGGGGACATGCAGTTTCCGTTGACCCGCCGCGCCGGCCGGCCGACGCTCTCCGGCAGCGATTTGATCGGCCTGGGCATCGAGCGAAAGCGCCTCGACCCGATCGCCGTGTTCGTCCCCGGCGCCGAGCTGATCACCGGAGATGGCGTGGACGCCGTCCTCCGCACCCGGCAAGGCCTCGCCGCCCCAGCGCCTTAGGGGCGCTCGAGAAATAACCGTCGTTCGAGCTTA
>JAHWKS010000546.1 GCA_019347795.1 Planctomycetota bacterium
CACAGCCACCGCCGCCGAAAGATGGACGCCGTTTCGCTTTCGTAGATCCCGCGTGACGTGAAGTAGCGGGCGTCGAGAGGGCCAGTTGTGGTCATACGGCGTGGAATGGGCTAACCGCCACGAAGCGTTCTGCACGGGGCCTGGAGGAGAAACGGTATGCCAGCATGGGAATACTTCCGCGGTTTGTCTACCATTGCCATCCGAGAACAGGCTCACGTGTTGGTCCGAACTGATCCTAAAGCGAGCAAGAGCCTTCATTCCCGATGAATTCCGTGGAGGCGCCAATCAATTTTCGTAGGCGACGCGCAGGCGCAGGTCTCGCACAACCGGCGCGGCATCCACGCCTGAGTCTAAGTGAATCTCCACGTCGTTGCTTCCCTGCCGAACCCATTCCGGCTTCGGCTCGTACTCCAGCCAGTCCGTGACAACCAAACCGCCCTGCAGCGCGTGGCCGTTGAGCGTGACGCGGATGTCCTCGGGATCATCCAGATCCTGCACGCACACGCCGAGCTTCAAGTCCGGCGCCACGCCCTCTCGCTTGCTCCACAGCACATTCTCGCCGACGATGAGCGTGGTCGTCAGTGGCTCACCAGGATTCAAGGCTTCCGGGTATTCAGGAGAGAGCGTGGCCAAACGGCAGAAGCGGAGGCCGTTGCGCTGATAGCGAGTGACCTGTTCCAGAGGACCCGAGACGGCGTAGTAGACTTTGTCGAGGCTCCGCAGTGATTCGGGGTCGCCCAGTTCACGCCACATCGGCGCCGATGGGTCAAAAAGATTGAAGAGATAGACGCCGTCGGCCCCGGCCTGCCAGGCGTTCATGGCGCGGGCGCGGTAGCCGTGGGAGTTGCTTCGCGTCCTGAATTCCGGAATCGGATGGCGAGCGGTGTTCGTCAGCACGGGGTAGACCGGCACACCGTGCTTATGCCCCAGCGCCACGCTCTCTTCCCACGGCGAGAGGACAAAGTCGCCGCCGACCGCCAGAAGATCGACCAGTCCCTCTTGCAACCAGCGCTCCAGATCGATGCCGATAGCGTGGCAGTATTCGACAGAATCCGGCGCGCGTATGGCGATCAACAGGGGCCGGCCGCGGTGCAGGCTCACCTCCTCGGTCATCCCGCGGACGCGCCGCAGCAGATCCGTCAAAGCGTCTCGCTCTTCTCGAGTAACTGGCTTGTCCCAGGCGTGGCTCTTGAACAGCACGGGGGAACGGAAGAAATCCAGTTCGACGCCATCGACGTCGTAACCGCGGCAAACCTCCTCGATCAGCCGGAATGCATGCTCGCGAACCTCTTCCTGCGCATAGTCGACGCCGGAGTAGCCTCCCCAGGCGGCGCCGGATTCGCTTCCCCAGGCGCCGGAGAAGCCTTTATAGGGAGGGGGATGCTTCGGCGTGCCGAAGAGATATTCCGGATGAAGCTTCTTGAATTGCGGCAGCAGACTCGAATTGGTCGCGTCGTGAATATCATTCATCCGCATCGACCAGAAAATCTCCTTTTTGTGCTCGCGGGCAAAATCGACCATGATCCGCAGAGGGTCGGTTCCTTGATTGATGAGTTCGCCGACTATGTTGCGCTTATCGGCGTAGTATCCCTGCTTCTCGCGCGTCTCGGAAGTCAGAATCTCACCCAACTTCGTCTTGTGGAGACACATCCCGAAGGCGCGGTTCGTGCAGTAGAAAATCGTGTCCATATGGGAATCGACCAGCGGCGCGGTCCGCAAAGCCAGCACATTCTCGGGAGTAGGCTCCCGATCTGCCGGAAAATAGACCGCTTCGTTTCCGTCATTGTTGAAGATGACCCGCCGTTGCCGGTGCGCCGCTTTTTTCCGCTTTTGCTCCATCTCCTTCTGACTCGCCGCTTCGTCCGAACCGCCGGCCGCCGTCGGGCCGGCAACGGCGTACAGCACGAGCGCCAGGCTGCAGGCGATCATCCCTCGAGAGCAGATCGCGAGTCGGAACGTGCAAGTACGCACTGCCATCACCTCACTGGTTGAACGGACGCGGACGCGGTCTGGGCGGCGCTGAGCCCCCACGCCAAACGCGCGTTGATCAGACCGTGGCGAAATCGCCAATGTTCTGGTCGGGCGTGAACTTAGTATGATTCCGCCGCTTAAAGTAGCCGGCCTTGACGGCGCCTCGGACGTGATTGCCGTGGCCGACGACAGCGTTGGCGGTGTTCGACAGCCCGGACAGATCAAAGCCGTGTTTCATGGTCTGTTCCTGCTTCGCGTCGCGCGCCAGATTGTCGTGGATGCGCCACCCCTCATGCGACGCACTCTCGACGATTCTTACGGCCGAGAATTCGCCCGAAGGATCCGCTCCACAGTTCAGAAAGCGGCAACTGCCGAGTTCGACCATCCCCGAGTAAGCGGCCCGGATTCCTTCGTAGTCGATGCTCTTGAACCGCCAACCACTGATTTCGGTGTCCAAGACATAACGGAGATCCAGTCCACGCCGATAGTCGATGATCTCGCAGTTCACCAGTCGGCTTTCCTGGAGATGCGGTCCTCCCGAATCCGGCGTCTGCACGGCTGTGGAGCCGGGACCGCCGTGGGCGAAGACGACATGATCCCAGTGGGTGTGGAGCAACTGCTGAGCAAACACGCCGGTTTTGCAGCCCCAGATGGTGATGTCCCGCAGGTACAGGTGTTCTCGGGTGAGGCGCAGCCCTTCGCGGCAGTTCTGCACCCGGCCGCCGTGGTAGTAGACCTGGCCCGCCCAGTCGACCTCGGCGCCGATCGCGGCGTTCCGCAGCTCGATGTCATACATCCCCCCACGATCCCATGCATATCCGGAAGAGCCGGACCGCTTAATTCGCACCAGCGTTCGATCTTGTCCTCCCCCGTCGAGGATTAAGCCGCACAGGGCGAACCGGCTGACATTGACCTCCGCATGGTTGTCGATCAGGTGCGCGACCGCGTTCTTTGGGAGTTGCAAGGCGGCGCCGTGGAGCCCTGCGATCAGGACATTGCTGCGCGGCCGAAGGCCCTGCACGAGATAACTCCCGCGGGTCGCTCCGTGCTCGGGAGGCAGGAGGATCGTTCCGCCTCCGCGTTCAGCAACGGCGTCGATGAGCGACTGGAACGCCGTGCTCTGATCCTCCCGGCTTCCCGGTTGAAGGCCCCACTCTGGGAGCGTCGCCAGATGGACCGACCCCATGATCTGCGGCGACGCGCCCAGCAGCCCGGCGGCTCCGGGCGCCGCGCAGACCGCAAGGAATGAACGGCGATGGACGGGATCCTTCATGGCTCGTTCAATCTCCTATGCAAAGAAAGTCTCCGCACCGCCTCACAAGTCAGTCCACAAGGCCGGTTTTGGCCTCGTCGCCGGCGAATTGGATCGAGTAGACATCCGCGTCCCGTAGCACAAACCGCAGCCGGATCGGTTTTCCGACCAGGGCGCTGACTTCGCTTTTTCCGCCCCACGTTACCGTGCGCGAGATTTCGTCGCCGATGATGTCGTCGGCGTCCTTCAGCGCGAAGCCGGGGATCGGGCGGCCTTCGGCGTCCTGAATCTCGATCCGAATGTTCCCGGCGACGCTCGTGGAGTAGTTGATCGCGAGCGCGCCGCCGGTGAAGGTGAACGGCCTGGTGAGCATTTCCCCGCCCTCATACGGCGCGTGCACCGAGGTGAAGCCGTCCAGGCGGAGCGTCATGCGCTCAATGTGCCAGGACGCCTGCGTGTAGTGGCGGTTGACGTACAAGGACATCTCCGTCGGCCCCGTTTGGACAATACCTCGTAGCGGGTAGTTGCCTCGGTTCACCCAGTTCTCCAGGCCGATGCCGGGTCGCACGAACGATTCCATGAAGATCCGATCGTACTCCGTCGAGCCGGGGCGGGTGGTCATGAAGGCGCCGTCGGCCGGATGGCCGTTCCAGATCCGGGCCTGCTCCTTGTAGCGCTCGGCGATGTCCAGTTGCTTGAACTGCTCTTCGGTCAGGATTCCCGTCCGCCCTTCCATGAACCGCGTGGGGAGAGCGATGTAGAGGTGCGGCGCCCGGAAGTAAGGCTCGGTCTGGTTGGTGTAGAGGTTCTCGCGCGGCGCGTCTCCATAGCTCATCGGGACCGGCTCGCTCCAGGTCATCAGATCCTTGGAAGTCACGCGTGCGATGGTGCGGACCCTGTCGTACCAGCGAAAGTAGCCGACGTACTGCTGTTCGGCCTCGGACCAGAAGTAGACGTTGAACGAGTCGAAGCTGTTTTTCAGCCTGCTGGAGAATTCGGGCTGCGGATCCCTCTTGCGAAAGCGGAACCCGTCCGCGGAGACCCAGAAGGTGGCGGTGTGGACCGCGTTCTCTCCGGATGTAGGACCCGGAACGTGCGGCCCGCCGTTGGTCGAATACGTGACCAGCTTGAACCGTTCGGATTCCGGCGCCTGGGGATTGGTGTCCAACCAGAAATCGAGGTTGGTGGCGGCCGGCTGCAATCGCCCATCTTCATCTTCCAGAGCGACCACGTTGTTGTCGGCCGTGCCTTTGACCTCGACCAGTCCGAGGTTGGGTTTGGACCAGTGGACGCCATCGTCGCTCAAGGCGACGGCGGCATAGTGCTTGCCAAAGGTCTCGCCCGGCATGGCCCGGTAATAGAGATAAAACTGGCCTTTGTGGTGAAAAACGCCGATGCCGAAGTTGTGATGGCCCTCCCAGGGCTTGTCGTTTTTGAGAATCGTGTTCGCCGCCTGAGGCTTGTGCAGCCTCAGCGTTGCCCCCTCGAGGCGGTCGATCAGCCGACCGTCCACGAACAGTT
>JAHWKS010000547.1 GCA_019347795.1 Planctomycetota bacterium
TCCCATTGACGACGACGAGCCGAATCCCGACAACGACCCGCCTCCGCCGCCCCCACGCGGCCTAATTCCCGCGCCCCCCTTCACCCCACGTATTCCCGCGGGTGGTCCCCCGTCGTGTGCCCCATTTGATTCGCCTGGTTGTGTGGGGGGGCCGGGCGGTCCGCCCGGCACGCATGATGATGGTGTGCACCGCCGCCACCCATCGTCGCGCGAACCGCGCCATCTCTTGACGTGTCCAAGCAATCGCATTCGCTTTTGTGCCTCATCGCTCCAGAGCACGCCCATGAAACCAACCGCCGCCTGGGAAGACGCCCTCCGCATTTACACGGCGGAAGGGGAGCGGAGAATCCCTGTCTCTCAGGTGCGGTCGGTGCTGCGGAAAACGCCGCGATTGGAGGCGATGGGCGAGTCCCGCTTCACGCACTTCTTCGCAACTCCCCCTGCGGTAGGGATCGAGCTTCGCAGCGGCGAGATCATCTGGTCCGACGGCGAAACCGACTGGTACTACAGCGGCGAGCCGGCGCGGGTCGCCCGGTGACAACAGAGACCGGCCAATCCAGGACAAAGGGGGTCGGGGAGGTTTTTGGGCCCATCGTCTTGCCCCGTTGTAAGTCGCATGACCGAACAACCACCCCGACCCCCTCCGGCTTGCCTCGCCCAAAAATTCGCACAGAACGCAAGATTCGCCCCTTTCCAGCGAATAGCTGGTGGGACGGCCCAGGCCGTCCTTCTCAGAAATCCCCTCCCGCAAGAAAATCGCGATGGCTCGTAACCTGTTTCCCGGCGAGGTCCTCTACATCGGCCCGCCGCCGGTAAATCGACTCGGAAAGACCGGCCTCTGGACTTCGGTGCTGGGGCTCGTGACCTGCGGTCTGCTCAGCCCCGTCGGCCTGTTCTTGAGCTTCGCCGCCCTGGGGAAGAAGCCGCGCGGCGCCGCGATGGCGGGGCTTCTCATCGGCCTGTTGGGATCGCTGTGGATCGCCTTCCTCGGCTCGCTTGCCGTCGGCGGAGCGATGAGCGCCGCCGCCCTGGAGCAGGCCCGGCTGGCGAAACGGACGGAGATCTCAATGGTCCAGGCCGAAGGCGAGGTGATGAGCTACAAGGCCGACGTCGGCCGGCTCCCGGAAGGCATTGAGGGGAACAAGCTCGTGCTCCAGTACACCGACGCCTGGCAGAACCCGTTGCGGTACGACCTGGAGGACGACGGCCGCTTCGCCATCCGCAGCGCCGGTCCCGACACCGAGTTCGACACCAAGGACGACCTCCTTCGTCCTCACGAGCCGGCGGCAGATGCCGCGGAGCAGGCGGAGTAGCGGCTAGAACTGCGACGTATCGACCGGCTGGCGATCTCTGCGGTTTCCTCGACAAAGGAGCATCATGCTCGGCGACCGTCGCCCAGATGTAATTGTGGTTCTCGAATCGCAACAGGCGGCGTTGACGACGGGTGCGCGGCTGGCGGAAACCCGGACGCTAGCGCGTCGCGGCTGATGCCGGCAGGCTATTTCCTCAGTCGGCGTGCGGGCGTAGACTAAGAAGAGAAATCTCGGTCCACCGCACAGCAAATTTGATAGCAGATATGGCGTTTCGCGACGACGAGGACATCTACCAGGAGCATATCCTCGATCATTACGAAGACCCCTACCATCGCGGGTCGTGCGAGCATCCCACGCACATGCACGAGGACGATAACCCCTTGTGCGGCGATGTGGTTCACGTCGAGCTGCGGATCGGCCCTGATCGCCGGGTTCAGGAAGCCTGGTTCGCGGGTGAAGGCTGCTGCATCAGCCAGGCGTCGGCCTCGATGCTCATGGAGGCGATCGAGGGGAAACAGGTGGACGAATTGAAGCGGTTCTCCGCCGAGGGCATGCTCACCATGTTCGGGCCGCGGCTGACGCCCAACCGCCAGAAGTGCTGTCTCTTGCCGTGGCGCGTGGTCCAGACGGCGATTCACTCGCCGGTGGATGAGAACGGCAACGGCGGCGGCCCGACGTTTACGGGGCCGGATTTGGGCGAGGAGACGTAGACGACGCTTCGCGCGAGTGCGGTCATTGGTTGGCGGCGTTGTCCTCCGGCGACTGTTAGTCGCCGGTTATTGTCAATTGCGATTCGTTATTGATCGGTTGCTGATGTCCATTGTTGAAACGCTGCCGCTGGATGCTGAGACGCTCCGCGAGGATTTTCCCATCCTCTCGACGGTGATCCACGGCGACCGGCCGCTGGTGTATCTCGATAACGCCGCCACCACGCAGCGGCCGCGGCAGGTGATCGAGAAGCTGGTCGAGGTCTATGAGCGGCAGTACGCGAACGTACACCGCGGGATTCACTGGCTGAGCGATCACAGCACCGACCTGTTCGAAGAAGCCCGCGAGAAGGTGCGCAGCTTCATCAACGCCGGCTCGGCGCCGGAGGTGATCTTCACCACCGGCTGCACGATGGCGATCAACCTTGTGGCCCGCAGTTGGGGCGACGCCAATGTCCGCGCCGGCGATGAGATCATCATCACCGAGATGGAGCATCACTCCAACAGCGTCCCCTGGCATCAACTTGCCGAGCGCACGGGGGCGGTCGTGCGGCACATCCCGATTACCGAGGAAGGGCTGCTCGACCTCGATGCATTCGACGAGCTGCTCAATGAGCGAACGCGGATCGTGGCCGTCGGGGCGGTATCGAACGTGCTGGGCACGATCAACCCGATCGGAGAAATCGTCCGCCGTGCGCACGACGCGGGCGCCCTCGTGCTGGTGGACGCCGCCCAAAGCGTCCCGCATGACAAGTCCGACGTGCAGGCGTGGGGGGCCGACTTCGTCGCGTTCAGCGGTCATAAGATGCTCGGACCGTCAGGCGTCGGCGTGCTCTACGGCCGGCTCGATCTGCTGGAGGCGATGCCGCCGTTTCTGGGCGGCGGGAGCATGATCCGCCGCGTGACGCTCGAGGGATTCGAGCCGGCCGACCCGCCCGCGAAGTTCGAGGCGGGCACGCCGCCGATCGTGCCCGCCATCGGCTTGGGCGCGGGGATCGACTATCTGGAGGCGATCGGCCTGGAGAAGATCCACCAGCACGAGCAGCTCCTGGCGGCTCAGGCTCACGCCGCGATGGAGCAGATCGGCGGCGTGCGGTTCCTTGGCCCGGCGCCGGACAAGAAGGCTGGGATCATCAGCTTCACGCTCGAGGGAATCCACGCTCACGACGTGGCCCAGATTCTCGATCGGCACGGCGTGGCGATCCGCGCCGGCCATCACTGCGCGATGCCGCTCCACAAGCGGTTGGGCGTTGTGGCCAGCAACCGAGCCAGCTTCTATTTCTACAACACCCTGGACGAAGTCGAGATATTGGCCGAGGCCCTTCAGGACGCCAAACGCATCTTCCGCCGCAGGTGACATGCCCGAGTTTCGCCACGACCCCGTCAGCGGACGATGGGTGATCATCGCGGGGGAACGCGCCGGCCGACCGGAGGAGTATCGCCGGGCGGCGGTGACGCGGCTCGAGATCGAATGCCCCTTCTGCCGCGGCCGCGAACATCAGACGACGCCTACCGTGGCCTGGTATGGCCCGCCAGGCGCCTCTTCCGAACAGTGGGAAGTGCGGGTCATCCCGAACAAGTACCCGGCGCTCGCGATTGAGCATCGGACGCGCGAAGCCGGCCTCTCTGAGTCATCACTCGACGCGGCGCTCTTTGGATCGCGCGCCGGGGTTGGGAAGCACGAGGTGGTGATCGAGTCGCCCGAGCACGTCGAGAGCTACACGGGCCTTTCGGACGATCAGGGCTTCTGGACGCTGGCCGCCTATCGCGACCGACTTCGAGTGCATCGGGGGGAAGGCCGCTTCGCCGCGGCGTCGGTGTTCAAGAACCTCGGGCCGGACGGCGGGGCGTCGCTGGTGCACGCCCACAGCCAGATTATGCTGCTCCCGGAGACGCCGGAGACGCTCGCCCGCGAACTGGACACGTCCGCCGCCTTCCGCCGCCGTCATGGAGTCTGCGTGTTTTGCGCGATGCTCGACCGGGAAACGCAGCACGGCGTCCGCGTGGTCGCCGAATCTCCGGGCTTCTTCGCCGTCTGCCCGTTCGCGTCGCGTTTCGCTTATGAGATGTGGATCGTCCCCCGTCGTCACGCTTCTCGTTTCGAGGAAACGGATGACGCGACGCTTCGAGACGCCTCGCTTCTGTTAAAGCGGGCAATCCGGGCGATGGAGGACGTTCTGGACCGGCCTGCGTACAATTATTTCCTTCACACGTCCCCGCTGGACAGAAATTCTTACGAGCACTATCACTGGCATATTGAGCTTTTTCCGCGCACAGCCAAGGCGGCGGGCCTGGAGTGGAGCGCCGGCTGGCATCTGAACACCACCCCGCCCGAAGGCGCCGCAGCGGCTTTGCGCGAGACATTCCCTCCGCGGTGACGCCAACCCCAAGCGTCGTCGAGGAGACGTGTTGCGGCTTTCCTCGCTGACGCTTCGGGTTGGTATCGCATCCGAAAATCAACCTCCTCGACTGGAAAACATTTGCGCTCTGGCGCGATTTTGCCGATTACCAGGGATGGCGCGTACTGAAGCCCTGGAGTCGCGGCTTCCCACTCATTCCCCTCTACGCACCCTCTTCGCATCGCATGACGCCTCCCATCCGCCTCTGTCTGGTCCTGCACAATCATCAGCCGATCGGCAACTTCGACCACGTTTTTCAGCAGGCCTACGAGGATTCGTATCTCCCCTTTCTCGACGTGCTGGAGTCGTACGGCGACGCAATC
>JAHWKS010000548.1 GCA_019347795.1 Planctomycetota bacterium
GAGGCTCTGAAGGCGGCCCTTGCCCTTACGTGACAATCTTTTTGAGATTACTGTGCCCCGTTCAAACTGACGTAATCCGTCGCAAGACCCATCCATCGGTGGTTTTGCTCGGTCGTGCCGAATCATTGCAACATCGAGGGAAAAGTGCCGCGCAGGCGTTGCGGGCATCGGTCGGCGCGGCGGGGGAAATCTGAAAACATTCTTCCGGCGGCGTCAGCGACGTTTCTTCGGTTCTCGCGTCGCTTTTTTGCGTCGGGCCGCGGTTTCCAGGATGGCGACCAGGGCGAGGATCGAAAGCACCAACAGCAGGATCACCGCGGCGCCGAAGAGATCGACCTGGTGCAGGAGTAAGGCCCCCAGGCCGCAGGTGGCGGTGGTGAGATAGATCGTGCGAACCGCCTGTTTCTTTGTCAGCCCCAACTCGACCAGGCGGTGAGAAAAGTGGCTCTTGTCGCCGACGAACGGGCTGCGGCCTTCGCGAATCCGGATCCACAGCACGGTGATCATGTCGTACAGCGGCACCGCCAGGACGCACAACGGGGCCAGGATCGCATGCTGTTTCGGGGACTGGTAGCCGGCAAACGTCGCGAGCAGGGTGGCGGTGGCCATCGAGAAGCCGACGAAGTAGCTCCCCGCGTCCCCCATGAAGATGCGGGCCGGGGTGCGGTTGTGCCAGAGAAAACCGAGCAGCGAGCCGGCAATCACCAAAAGCAGCCCGGCGACAAAGAGCTGCGGCGATCCGGTCTGCGGGTCGGGCATGGCCAGCAGCACCGCCGCCAGCATCGCCGAGCCGATCGCCGCCACGCCGGCCGAGAGGCCGTCCATGTTGTCGAGCATGTTGAACGAGTTCACCAGCGCCATGATCCACAGCACCGAAAGCGCGCCGGTCAGCAGCGGCGCGTCGATGAACAAACTCAACTGCAGCTCCTCCCATCGCCACACGCAAAGGCCCGCCACCACCGCCTGCGTCCCCAGCCGCGCCTGCCACGGCAATCCGCGAAAGTCATCCACCAAGCCGAGGACCATCATCACCGTCGCGGCGCCCAACAGAATCCACAACGAAACAGCCTTGGCGAGAAAACCCTCGATGTGCGGCCGGGCGAACTCGGGAACCAGCGCCGGATTTGTTTGCGCGAGAACGACAACCAGATGCACCAGGGCAACGGTGGCGATCACGCCGAGCCAGATCGCTAGTCCGCCGCCCATGGGCGTGGGATCCTGGTGAACTTTTCGATGTCCCGGCCGGTCGATGAGTCCCCAGGACGGCGCGAGGCGGCGCATGGCGAATGTCGCCAGCCATGCGATGACGAGGCTGGGAAGCGCGGCGCCGGTTACGAAGAGGGCAAGATCGCCGGGAGTCATCCGGAAAGGATCGGCGCGCTCGTGTGCGCCTCGCGAGTTCAGGATCGCCGCCCGCGGTAATAATCGCGGCAGCGGGTGAAGAAGCGATGATACTCGCTGCGGCGGTAGTCGGGATAGGTCCATTCCCGCGGCCGCCACTGGCCTTTATGAAAGTGCAGCGTCACTTCCGCAAAGATGCCGCGATCGAGATAAATCCGGTGATCGCGATCCTTGGTGGTCGCCAGCACGAGCTTCGCTTCCGTGAGATAGCCGGGATCGAGGTTCAACGGCCGCGGCGCCGGGAGATTGCTCGCCGCGCGATACTCGTCCTCCCAGCGGTTCGACGCCAGCTTGCGATTGATGAGCTCGGCAGGATCGATGAGCCGCTCGAAGGCGAAGAAGACCTTCTGCAGGCCCTCGCCCATTTCCCGCTCGTAATAGGCCGTGTCGTCAAAGGCGAACGGTTCGCTCGCCAGCGCAATCGGCCCCCACTCCGCAGCGGCGCGCTCCCGCGTCCACGCCAGCGCCAGCTCATATCGGCTGAAGGCCGCGAGAATCGGGAACACCGGTGGATGAGGGTAAACCTGGCCCATGGGTCACCAATTCAAGTGCAAGACAATAGCGGGTCACGCGCCGCGCCAGACGGCCCAGACTTCCACGCGCATATCGTCCGGCGACACGTCGAAGAGTACGCAAAGGGGCGGAACGCTGAGGAACCTGGCGCCGCCGCGTCGCGCATCCCCGACGCCGAAGGGACCGCGACCGAGTTCCGCGTCGATTCGATTGGCGGCCGCCGCGATTGCTGCGCGATCCGTCGCCTTCAACCAGATGTCAGCCAGTCGCAGCTGGGCGCGGGGACTCCATGTGACCGTGTATTTCATGTCCGTCCGAGATCCTTCCAGATCTCGGCCAGCGTGCGGCCGCCTCCTTTCGCCTTCCGCATCTCTTGCAACTCCTCTTCCGTGTAGGGGCAATTATCCGATTCCTTCACAAGCGGCAACGAACTGGTCGGAACGAATTGACCCAGCGTGCGACCGGAAGCATCGCACAATTCGACCGGCTCCTGAAGCTCGCAAAGCGTATTGCTTAGCAAGTCGTCAACCGTGATTTGCGTCATGACATCTGCCTTTCCACGCGTGAACCCCTGAATTTGGCTCCGCCTCTATTCTACCAGACAATCGAGCCAATCAAGAGCAATCGCAACCCGCCTACCGCGCCGGCGGCGCCGGCCATTACAATTCCGGAAGTCCATCGATCGAACCTTGCGAGGAAGCAGCATGGCCAAACAGCCTCAGACGGCGATTACGCCGACGCGGAAGGAGGATTATCCGGAGTGGTATCAGCAGGTGATCCGCGCCGCGGACCTGGCGGAGACCTCGCCGGTGCGCGGGTGCATGGTCATCAAGCCGTGGGGGTATGCGCTGTGGGAGAACATGCAGCGGGCGCTCGACAAGATGTTCAAAGACACGGGGCACGAGAACGCCTACTTCCCGCTCTTCATCCCCATGAGCTTCCTGGAGAAGGAGGCCGAGCACGTCGAGGGCTTCGCCAAGGAGTGCGCGGTCGTGACGCACCATCGCCTCGAGCCGGGACCGGAGGGCGGCCTCATCCCGGCCCCCAGCGCGAAGCTGGAGGAGCCGCTCATCGTGCGGCCCACCAGCGAGACGATCATCGGCGCCATGTACGCCAAGTGGGTGCAGTCGTACCGCGACCTGCCGATCCTCATCAACCAGTGGGCCAACGTCGTGCGGTGGGAGCTGCGCACCCGGCTGTTCCTTCGCACCACGGAGTTCCTCTGGCAGGAAGGGCACACCGCCCACGCCACCGAGCAGGAAGCCCGTGAGGAGACGCGCAAGATGCTCGACGTGTACGCCGACTTCGCCGAGAACTGGATGGCCATGCCGGTGATCAAAGGCGAGAAGACCGCCGACGAACGATTCCCCGGCGCCGTGATGACGCTCTCCATCGAGGCCATGATGCAGGACCGCAAGGCCCTGCAGGCCGGCACGTCGCACTTCCTCGGCCAGAATTTCTCCAAGGCGCAGGAGATCAAGTTCCAAAGCCAGGAGGGACGCGAAGAATACGCCTGGACCACCTCGTGGGGCGTCTCGACTCGGCTGGTCGGCGCCCTGGTGATGACGCACAGCGACGACGACGGCCTGGTCGTCCCGCCCCGCCTGGCGCCCAAGCACGTGGTGATCCTGCCGATCTACCGCAGCGACGAAGAGCGGACCCGCGTGCTGGAGTACTGCGACTCGCTCAAGCGGGAGTTGGAGGCCCAATCGTTCGGTGGTGTGGCAGTCGAAGCGATTATCGACGATCGCGACCTCCGCGGCGGCGAGAAGGCCTGGCAGCACATCAAGCGCGGCGTCCCCGTCCGCGTCGAGGCCGGTCCGCGCGACATCGACGCCGGCAAAGTCGTCCGCTACCGACGTGACCGCGGACCGAAGGAGAAGGAGTTCATCCCCCGCGATCAATTCACCGGCGAGATCGGCGCCGTTCTCGACGAGATGCAGAACAACCTTTTTGATCGGGCGAAGAAGCTTCGCGAACACAACACCCGCCGCATCGACAGCCTCGACGATTTTCGCGACTTCTTTCCCAAGGAAGAGGAGAAAGGCTTCTCCGGCGGCTTCGCCCTTTGCCACTTCACCGAGGGGGACCCGGAGATGCAGAAAATTATCGCCGAGCTAAAAGTCACCCCGCGCTGCATTCCCATCGACGGCGACGACGAGCCGGGCAAGTGCATCTTCACCGGCCGCCCCAGCCCCCGCCGCGCAGTGTTCGCCAAAGCGTATTAGCCCGGCGCCTCGCACGAAGGACTCCGTCATGGTTTATACCCATGTCCTGAACCGCGGCGGACGCGGCGTCCGCAGCCCGGCCGACGGATTGGCGCGTCCGCCCGACGAGCGCGAGGGAGCAGCGGCCTGTCACGCGCGATTCGGCGTGACAGCGAGGCAAGCCACGGCTAAAATGCGACTTGCGACAATCGACCCCCTGCGCCATAGGCCGCAAATCTGCCGCCTACAGGTGATAGGACGAAAATTTCGATAACGAAGTTAGCCCACTATGGCTTCCCGAGACATTGAAACGATCATTGGTGCCTTGACGAAGAAACATCCGCAACTCAGGGTGGAGCAACTCCAAGTGAAACACCCCGGTGCCGACGACGACGGGATTTGGTTCTTCAATCATCCTGATTCAGAATTCGACGTCCAATTGGAATCGTCATTTGGTACATTTCCGTTTGTCGTGGAGACGGACCGGCACGATGAGCGCGGTCAAGCAACGACCGTTCAGGAGGCAACACAATTGGTAGAGGATTGGCTTGGACTCCCAGCGGTGGGCTAACCACACGCTCAAGTTGATACGGCCCATCAGCGCGGGTATCT
>JAHWKS010000549.1 GCA_019347795.1 Planctomycetota bacterium
GACGACTATATGGTCGTCAAGATTTTCGTCATGCGTCCGAATGGAGCGGTCGAACCACTCCCCCCGCGCCCGGGAGCTGGCGCTTTCGATCTCGGCATTGCGGAGGCGCAGTTGCGGGCATTCGCTCAAGCTAGTGGCGTTGACGTGGACGAGTTAGCTGAACGGGCGGGAGAACACTTCAGCGACTCCGCGTTTTCCCCTCGCCGGTCACGCTTGACGGAAGACGAAATCGACTTGTTAGTGGAAGATGACCGGCAAGCCTTCGATGACTGACTGCCCGCAATGGAGTGACGATATTCTCCGACCGCAACAAGCGGAATTCTTGATTGTGCTTCGGAACGTTTACGGGTCCGTTGCCCACTGTGCCGGCCGGAGAATCTTGGACGACGATTCGATCCGAAATTTGCATGGCGACTTGTTTAGGAAGTTTGTTCCTCTTGACTACTTCGCCGGAAACTACCGGCAGAACGATTCGCGTCGCATATGCCTGGGAATAAATGTCAACGTTGGCGGAATCACCGGCCGGCGCGCCGTATCACAGGGTGCCGCACGAGATGGCGGAACTTGCGGAGAGTCTCAGGAAAACGCTCGTTCAAGCCGAAGTCGTATGGCCCAAACTCTCCAAGCCGGAAAGGGCAATTCGGCTCGCACTAATCTTGGCGGCCTTTATTGGCCGCTTCATCCGAATCCATCCCTTCATCAACGGGAACGGGCGACTCTCCCGGCTTATCTGGTGTTGGGGGCTTTTGCGTTTCGGAGTAGCAGCACAATGCCGAGTCCATCCGCGGTCGGGTTCTCCCTATTCGGATATCATGGAAGCGTCGATGAAAGGAGATGATGGCCCTTTGGCGGCGTGCATTCTCAGCCATCTTGCGCACCACCCGCCGTCAATCTCTTAGGCTACTTGTACGGTCGAGTCGCTATCTGGGAAAAACTACGAACGCGCCGTCTTGGGCGGCCATTTACCCGATCCTAGCGGAACATCATCCGAACGACGGCGGGATCGTGGGGCATTCCCAGTTGCGCGAACAGGCGTTCCGCCTGATGGGCCTCTTGGCTGCTTCGATACGTCAAGTCGTGACACGTCCGGCAGCCGAAGTATTTGGCCCCAGGGGGCAGGTACAGCTTGCCGGCTCGCCGCTGGCAGGCCACGCCGCGCACGACCAGCGACCAGCGACCAGCGGGCAAGTGAACAACCACCACCGACCGCCGAATTGCGTCGGCGTGGTTTGCATCCAATGGGAATCCGCGCGTCTTCGCTATTCCGCCAGCGGTAACGTAGCGTGATGGTTGGCGCGTCGCCCCAAGCCACGGAACCGATCGAAGACTTGTTGCCGCTGGTCCAAGTCCAAGTGATGGATCCCGACGTTCCCGGACTTTCACTGCTTTTTCAAGCGGCTTTTCTTTTGCGCCCCGGTTCACGCCTCACCTACGGTTTCACGGCCCGAGTAGCGATAAAGGTATCGAGATAGTGAGATAGAGGGTCGGCTTCCACATCGGGAAACCGATCCTCGTACAGCGCCGTCAGCACAAATCCTGCTTCGAGTTGCCCGCCGATTTGATCTTCCAGCGAATGACCGAACTCGAAGGGCTCCATCGTGTCGAGAATCAGTCGCTGGCGGTCTTCCTCGTTGAGGTCGCGAAAGTCCGAATAGGGTATCGAGCGCGTCACCTCTAAGCTCCCGTCGTCCATACGCTCGCTGTCGAAGATGTAGCGGACCGGGTTCGTGACGCCGGCCAATAGGATGCCGCCGCGACGAAGTACACGGAAACACTCCCGCCACACCGGGCGAACCTGCGGCATAAAGCAGTTCGAGCAGGGATGGAAGATCAAGTCGAACGCTTCCGCGGCGAAAGTGCTGAGGTCAGCCGCATCGCCTTCCACAGTTACGAGGCTCAACCGTTCCCGCTCGGCGACCAGCCGGTCTTGTTGAAGTTGACGCGGTGAGTTGTCGAACACCGTCACCTCGGCGCCTGCGGCGGTCAGCAGCGGCCCCTGTTGTCCACCGCCGGACGCCAGGCAAAGAACCGCCGTTCCCGACAGCGGAGGATACCAATCGGAGGGAACGAATTTGCCGGCGTCAGCAAGAGATCAAGTTGTCCCCCTCGGGCCCGGGCGACCTCCTCGGGCGCAACGGGAATCGTCCACGGATTCCGTTGTTCGACATTCCGATCCCAGGCGGACCGGTTGTGCAACCTGATTTCGACGAGCTTTTCCGGCTCCACGTGTTTGCTCCCAAGAAAACGAGAGATTGGTTTTAACTAACGTTCCGACCTGTTTCGGCGGCGTTTCGTGTTTGCGGATCCCCTGCGTGTCAAAAGATTCCGGTTCTTCCGGAAGCGCCGACAAGTCGCGACGTGCTGATGGCGCCGATTGCAATCGCCGAACCTAATAACGGCGTTGCATCGTTTGCAACAGTTCCAACGCCGACGCCGGAGGTATCGGAGATGAGCATTGTCGGACTGCAGCGGACGTTCCTCACCGCCGGATTATGGCTGATGGCGGGGGGAGCGTGGGCCGCCGAGCCATGCGATTGCCTCCCGCCGCCCGGCGCCGCCGACGTCTTCGGAGCGCCGCCCCCGCCGGCGATCATCCTCGAACCGGGGCCGTGTCTGTACAAGCCCCACGATCTCGATCCCTGCTACAACATGCGGTGCGACTTGGCGCCGGGCTCTCCCAAACCGTCGTTGTACGTAACCGCCGATTTCGTCCCGCTGTTCCGCGATGCGCTTAGCCCCGAGGAGTTCCAGGCGGCGGGGGTCGATGGACCGATTGTCGTCGAGGAAGATACGCTCAAGCGGGAGTTTCAGGGTGGTTTGCGGTTCCTGGTGGGGGGGCGGATGAATGAGCTCTACCGGGTCGAAAGCTCTTTTCTCGGGTTTCAGTTTTGGGACGTCGCCGATGCGGCGCGGGACTTCACCCCCAACGCCTTGGGGACCGACGGGAGCCTCTTCTCGCCATTCACAAACTTTGGCGTCCTGGACCTGGACGGCGACGGCGTCGAGGGCGTCCCCGGGGTGGATTACAACCACCTGGCCGCCATTCGCCAGAAGACCAGCTACGACAGCGTCGAGAGCAACTTCATCGTCGATCTGCCGCGGATCCGCAACCTGGAGTCCTCCGCCATGATCGGCGGACGCTATCTTCTGATTGACGAAGAGTTTGCGTACCGCACCGAGTCGTTCGAGCCGGCCGCCGCCGGCGGCTCGACCGTCGCCATCCAGAACGCCGTCGGCAACGAGTTGTTCGGCCTGCAGCTCGGCTATCGCGGCCGGTTCCTGCTGGAGGATTTCTTCTGGCTGGACTTCGACATCCGCGGCGCCATGTACCACAACAACCTCGATCACCGCCTGCAGTACCAGCAGACGCAGGGCGGGGCGGTGGTCGGCGCCTTCGCCGACGATGTGGACAATCAAAAGACCACCTGGGGGGGCGACATCAGCCTGATCAGCCACTATCTGCTCACGCCCAACGTCGCCCTCCGCCTGGGCTACCAGGCCCTGTGGTTCGACGGACTGGCGCTGGCGGCCGGGAACATCATCCCCGAGGGGGTGCGGGTGCAAACCCCCGCGGGCGGTCCCAACGCAATCGTCTTTCCGCCGCTGGAGATCGACCACTCCGGCAGCATCGTCCTCCACGGCCCCGTGGCCGGCATCACGGCAATGTGGTAACTTGCTCTTTCCTAATCACCTCATCTTTCTTGTTTTCCCTAAACTGCCGGACTATGATCGAAGAAGGTGTTCTTCGTCCGGGCACTTTGGGAACTCTGACTGAGGTGGATTGGCATGACACGGTGCTTCCAGGCGGCCGCTTTCTGTGCGCTGGCCGCTTTCTTCGGCGGCGTCCTTTCTCAATCGGCCCACGCCCAGCAGTTGGCGGGCGTGCAGGTCGATCCCGACGGCGTGCTGCGGATGCGGGTCTTTCAGAACGATCTGACCCGGCAGCGGCTGGAGGCGGCGAAGCTGCGGCTCGATCCGAACCTGGCCCGGCCCAGCGCGATGCGGAAGGTATCGCTCAATCGTCTGGAGCGGGCGGTGGCGGAGAAGCTGGCCGCGGGGATGCCGCCGAGCGAAGAGATGTCGCTGCTGGCCGGCCTCACGCGGATTCGCTACGTGTTCTTCTATCCCGAAACGGGCGACGTGGTCATTGCCGGCCCGGCTGAGGGCTATGTTCGCGCCGCCTCGGGCCGGGCGATCGGCGTCGAGACGGGACACGCCACGCTATTGTTGGAAGACATGGCGGCGGCCTTGCGGGCCTATCCGCCGTCGGGCGAGCGGACGCCGCTCATCAGCGTCTCGATCGATCCGACCGCGGAGGGACTGGCGAACATGCAGCAGTTTCTTGGCAATGTGGCCGGCCGCGTCACGCCCGGAGACGCCCATCGGCTCGTGCAGGGGCTGCGGCAGAACCTCGGGCTGCAGACCGTCTCGATCCGCGGCGTATCGCCTCGCACGCACTTCGCGCAGGTGCTGGTCGAGGCGGACTACCGGATGAAGCTGATCGGCATCGGCATTGAGAAGCCGCCGGTGAAGATCGTCAGCTACGTGGAGCGGGCCAATCCCCGCGACGTCTCCCGCAACGCCTTGCAGCGTTGGTACTTCACTCCGAACTATGAATGCGTCCGCATGAGCGACGATGAGCTGGCCCTGGAGTTGGTCGGCGAAGGGGTGAAGCTGGTCAACTCGGATGAGCTGGTGCAGGCCGGCGGCGTGCGGGTCGATTCGGCC
>JAHWKS010000550.1 GCA_019347795.1 Planctomycetota bacterium
CTGGCTCCTACGCCTGTTGCTGATCGCGGCCGTCGTCTGTCTCGTCTCGCTGGCTTATCTCGCCTACGGCTGGCGGCGGGTTTCCCAGCTCGAAATCGCCTGCAAAGCGGCGCATGAAGCGCGAGAGTGGGCTCAACTGGAAGTCTGCGCCACCGAGTGGGCGCGCTGGCGGCCCGATCAGGCCCTTCCCTGGATTTACGCTGCGGAGGCCGCAAACCAGCAACGCGACGCGGTCCGCACGGCCACCTATCTTTATTATCTTCCCGACGACGACCCGCGTACGCCGGCGGCCCTGTTGGAATTGAGCCATTTGCAGTTCGGCGAGCTGAACCAACCTCTGGCCGCGGCCGAAACTTGCAAGCGCATTCTGCGGATTCAGCCCGACGTGAGCGAGGCCCATCGGCGGCTCATCTTCTTCTACGCCATGTCGCGGCAGCGCGAGCCGATGATCGCAGAAGCCCGGCGGGCGATTGCCGTCGGATGCGAGACGCCGGAAACCTACATGTACCTGATCGGCGCCGACTGGATCAGCTTCTCCAACGGGTATGAAATCAACCAGCGATGGCTCCAGTCCGCTCCCACCAACGAGCATTTTGTCGTGGCCGCGGCCTGGCACCTTCTCAACACGCGGGCGCTCGACGCCGAAAGCGAAGATCCCGGCGCGGGTGCGGCCCGGTTTGAGCAAATGATGACGGCCCTCCTCCAGCAGTTTCCCCGCAATCAGGAGTTGCTGGCGTACCATCTCAGTCTCGCCTGCCTGCGCGGAGACCGGCAGCGCGTGGCGGCGCTCTTGGCCCAAGCTCCCCCGTCTTCCGAAAGCGATAGCCGCTTCTGGCGCTTCAAGGGCTGGATGCACGCAAGTCGCGATGAGTTGGACGCGGCGGAGCAGGCGTATCGCCATGCCCTGACGCTTCATCCATTCGACTGGCAGGCTCAGCACGACTTGGCCGCCATCTACCGCCGCAAGCAAGATTTTCCGCAGGTCGCAAAGTATCAGGCCGCCGCCTTGCTGGGAAAGCAGATCATGCGAACTTCGCTGCGGGCGCCGGATACCGACTCCCTTCCCGGCGAGCTACTGCAGGACATGAGCCGCTACGCCCACATGTGCGGGGAAGACGATGTCGCCGCGAGGCTTGAGGCGCGCCTCGCCGATCGGAGTTAGGACGGCCTTCCGCCATTTTCCTCGCAGGGAGGGGCTTGACTTCCCCGGCGCTTCAGTTACTTTCATGTGACGCTGCGCCTCCACAAGTTAAGTCTTTTCGAGGTTTTATTCTCATGCCTTTCCGCGGAATCTTGTGCTTAATTGTTGCAATCGCCTTCCTTTCTGGGTGTAATGAAGAGAGCGGCCCGGAAACACACCCGGTGACCGGCCAGGTCACCATCGACGGAAAACCGGCCGAAGGATTGCAAATTACTTTTAATCCTGTCGAAGCGGGCAAGGAGCCGGCCAGCGGCAACGTCGGCCCCGACGGGAGCTACACTCTTTACACGGGAGTCGCGGGCAAGCCGGGCGCCCCCCCGGGGAAATACAAGATCACCCTTTCCGATCCCGCCGACACCTCCTATATGGAGGCTGAAGGGGGAGGCGATCCCACCAAGGTCACCACGGGACGCGTTCCGGAAGAGTACAAGTCGGTAGAAACTTCTCCCAAAGAGGTTGAAGTCACCGCTGGGACCAACACGATTAACATCGAGATTTAGCGTTTCATATCGCGCTTACCAAGACGGGCATCATATTTGGTTCTTTTTTCCCTTTGGAGGCCGTCCATGCGATGGGACCTTTGTCGAAAACGTCGGCGACCCGGCTTCACCCTCGTGGAGCTGTTGGTCGTCATTGCCATTATTGGCATACTCGTTGCGCTGCTGCTGCCCGCCGTGCAGGCGGCGCGGGAGGCGGCCCGCCGCACCCAGTGCTCCAACAACCTTAAGCAGCTTGGGTTGGCGTGCTTGAATTACGAGGACACGTATAAGACGCTTCCGTGGAATAGCGACCTAGGAAATGGCACCGTGCCCGGCGCGCCGATGCGAAACTGGAATACGCTTTCGTGGATCGTGGCCGCATTGCCGTTCATGGAGCAGCAGCCGCTTTACGATCAAATCGTGATCAATAACCAAAACACGCTGCACCAGCAGCCGCAGCAGATCAAAGAGATGGTGATTGAGTCGTTGATCTGCCCCTCGAATTCACAAGACCCAGTCCGCACCGGCCGCCAAAAGTCCGGCTACCGTGGCGCCGAACAACCGGGTTCCTTCGGCGGAACAGATTACGTCGGCAACCTGGGGCATATCTGGGGCGGTTGGAAAGATTGCGCAGCCGTACCCGAATTCCCTGGCCCCCCCCAATATCCCAATCTATTCCGCCGGGGACCGAATCCCGGCACGCCTTGGGTCAACGGCGAAGCCCTGAATGAGCAGACGAAGATCAACGGCGTCTTTAAATACCATGGATCGGTTCGCCTGGCGGAGGTCATCGACGGCACCTCCAACACTGTGATGGTGTTCGAAGATATGCACTGGCGGGGTGGTAATAACGCCAACGTACCGCACGACAAGGGCCACACCGATGAGGCGTCCTGGATGAGCCCCTTGGCCGCGATCAATACTGTGCGCAACCCCATCAACAACACGAACAAGGCTTGGCTGCAGGGCGCCGGAGACCGCCGCTGCCACGGCTGGAGCAGCCTGCATCCCGGCGGCGCCCAGTGCGTGTATGTGGATGGAAGCACCCACTTTGTGCCTGAGACAATTGACCACGTCGTCCGGTACGCTATCGGCGTCCGCAACGAAGGTCTGCCGGTCCAGGCCCCGAATTAACCTCTCGAACATCGATAGCGCGTTTACGCATAGAAAGGGAAATGGCTGCCCGCCGGCCATTTCCCTTCTTTCATTTTTCGCACCGCCATGTCGAACCCGGTTCTCTCTCGCGCTACGGTTCTCGTGCGCGCAGCGTCTCTTGTGGCGGCGGCAATGACGGGAATTGCCTGTCACGACAGCGGGAAGGTGAGCACTCCCATCCCCGAGGCCTCCCCCTTTCTTTTTCCCGAGGAGGCGGCCGGCAAGGGCATCTCAGCCGTCGCTTCCGAGAAGACGGATGCGTCGCTCTCGTCCCTATCGTTCCAAGAAGCGGCCCAGGCCAGCGGCCTCACTCATGTGTACCAAAACGGCGAGCAGGGAAAATCGATCATGGTGGAAACGCTCGGCGGCGGCTGCGGCTGGCTGGACTATGACCGCGACGGCCTCTGGGATCTCTATCTCAACCAGGGCGGGGACGCGACCCAGGCCGCCGACGCTTCGCAGCCTTCCGACTTGTTGTTCCGCAATCTCGGGGGCGAATTTCAGAACGTCACGGCCAAGTGCGGTTTAGCGGAGTACGGCTACGGACAAGGAGTGGCGGTCGGTGATTTCGACGACGACGGCTTTGACGATGTCTATGTCACCAATGTCGGCGCCAACACGCTATGGAAGAATCAAGGCGACGGAACTTTTGTCGAAGTCGCGGCGGACGCGGGAGTGAATGACCCGCGGTGGAGCAGCTCGGCGGCTTGGGCGGACCTGGATCTGGACGGCGACCTCGATCTCTACGTTTGCAACTACCTGATCTACGATCCCCTCAATCCCCTCGACTGCCGCACGAAGGATGGGAAGAGCCGCATCTGCCATCCCCAGGACCTCGAGCCATGGCCCGACGAGTGTTACATCAACCAAGGGAACGGGACGTTTTCACCCGAGGCCCGGCAGCGCGGCTTGTACGGCGAGGGCAACAAGGCGCTCGGCGTGGCGGTCGCGGACGTCAACAACGATCGGCTGCCCGACATTTACGTGGCCAACGACACGACCGCCAATTTCCTCTTCGTGAACCAGGGCGAGGGTCGCTTCCGCGACCTGGCCATTCTCCTCGGCTGCGCCGTTGACCGCAACGGCGCCTTTCAGGCAAGCATGGGCCTGGGCGTGGCGGACGTGGACCGCAACGGGCTCCTTGATATCTACTCGACGCACTACCACAACGAATCGAATACGCTCTACCAGAACCTTGGCGCGCAAGGCTTCTTGGACGTCACCGCCCGCGATGGGTTGCACTCGCCGACCGTTCCCTATCTAGGCTTCGGGACCGTCATCGCCGATTTCAACCAGGACGGGCGGCAAGAGATTTTCGTCACCAACGGACACGTGGAAAACTACCCCGGCAATCCGCTCCACCAGATGCGCCCGCAACTCCTGGCGCAGGAGGGATCTTCCTGGCGCGACTGCGGCGCGGCGCCGGGCGCCTATTTCGAGGACGAGTACGTCGGCCGCGGCGTGGCCTGGTGCGACTACGACAACGACGGCGACGCCGACCTCGCCGTGGTTCATCAGAACGAGCCTGCGGCGCTCTTGCGCAATGAATCCGACCGCGGCAGTTGGCTGAAGCTGGAGTTTCGCGGTCGGGAGTCGAACCGCCGGGGCATCGGCTGCCGGGCGATCGTCCGCCTGCAGGAAGGCGCGGCAGGCGCCCAGTGGATGCAGGAACTGGCGGGGGGGACCAGCTACACATCCAGCCATCAGCCCGCGCTCATTTTCGGCTTCGGCCGCCACTCCGGTCCGTGCGAGGTGGAGATACTCTGGCCCAGCGGCCGCTCACAAATCCTGCGCGACGTGGCGGTGAACCAGGCGTTGGTCATCGAGGAGCCGCGTTTGCCGGCCGCACCCTCAATGGACGCGGGCGCTGCTCGCCTTCCGTGAT
>JAHWKS010000551.1 GCA_019347795.1 Planctomycetota bacterium
GCAGGGCGGTCCGTCGCGGACCGGCTCAACATTCGCGACGTCCTGTCTCGTCACTGCCGGCAGCGCAAAGGCGTCCGCGTCCAACGGCTCGACCGGTATGACGAGGCCGAGCAAGCCTGGCGGGAGATCCTCGTCGAGGATCGCACCGCCGGCCCGGCCGACACAGCGGCCATCCGGATTGACTTCGCGGCGTTCATGCAGTCGCTCTCACCTCGGGAGCGAAAAATCGCAGCCAAGCTGGCTGAGGGCGAGACGACCGGCGTAACCGCGAACCTCTTTCAGGTTTCGGCCGCGAGGATCAGCCAGCTGCGGCAGGAAATAATGGACAAGTGGCACCGCTTTCACGGACCTGAGATGACCGCCAGCACGGCGCCATAATCAATCTCATCGTTCTCCCGGCCGCCTGATCGATCAGCATCAGGCGGCCGGCTCTGGCGCCGTTTCGCGTGTAATCTCCACGCAAAAGCCCTTGGTGTTTCGACATGTATGCAACGGGAGGATCGCATTGCCCTCCATGCACCGCCACGCGCCGCGGCAATCGAGCCCGCTCACCACGGTTTGGCAGCGAAAAGCGGTTTCCCCGGCGCCTGCGACTGCAAGTTTTGCTTCGCAGTTCCTGCGGGCCTGGGGCTTTCCCGCATCGTTTCGGCTCAGGATTCGCATCGCACCGTCGCCGGATTGGGCAGGCGAGTTGCTCCAGGCGGAGCTAACGTGGTTTTTGCTTTCCCCTCTTTTTTTCAACCACCCGCCAAGTTACTAATCCAGGTTCAGGTAGCGTTTTTCCAGTTCTGCCACCTGCACCATCTCGGCCCGTTCAACGCGACCGAACTGGCTCCCTCCACAGCAGGCAGCTCAAGCCCGGCACCGCATCAGGGCGCCGCGGGCGCTGGAGCCCGAGTACTCCTCCCCCGGCCACTCGTCGTACCGCCTCGCCATTTCGTAAAACATTCGGGGGCTGACCGGATCCAGATTCGGCTCGACCTTGCGCGTGCACAGCAGATAGTTTGCGACGGCTGCCAAGCCGAAGCCGGTGCAAGCGCCTTCCGTTCCCTGATCCAAGATCGGCACGTTCCACTTTTGGTAATCCTGCAAATCGAGTCGAGTTGGCACCTCGGTCAGCGTAGGGATAAACATCTTATCGCGGAAATCGAGCGTGTCGGGACGGGCGTCCAGCGTGCGCTCTTCGCGGCCGATCTTTTTGAGGCGGTCGTCCGGCATAGGTAAGCTCCCGGTGTGGGACGCGAGATGGAATCACGTGTGCCGAACAGCTTGGCCAATCGGCTTCCAAGCCTTGGGGCGCGGTCTTGAGAGGAGCGACCGTGGCGTGATGAGACGAAGAAGGAAAAAGCCGCCACGCCGGGTAGTGTAGGCGTCTGATCGGGGACGCGACAACCCGCCGGCGGGGAAAATTTTCGCTGCGCCCCCGATCGGCCCTGGCAAGGGCGAATTCTGCGCAGTTTCTCCCTTTTCATCGCGGCCTCGACGCGCAGCTTGAGTCATCCATGGCCGTACGCAGCTTGGCCATGAACCACGCGACCTAGGCGGAGGTCAGGGCTGGTCTTCAAGGTTGATTTGGCAGTTTCCCGCTAAGGGGAACGTGCCAGCGAATGCAACGCTGCGGAGGATGGTGAAAGAATGCATCAAACGGGCGATCGAATCGAGCTGGACGACGGCGAGGTCGGGACCATAGTCGCGGTCGGCGATGACGGTACGCTCGAGGTCAGAACCGGTACGGGGATCGTCATCACTTCGGCACTCGACGACAGCGGGGCTGCGCCGACTCCGTGCGTATAGCAGGCCCTCAACTCCGAATTCGAGTAGCCGAATGGGCGTCGTTGCAGGCGTGCAATGTCGCTATACACGCTACTGTGGATGAATTCTGACAGTGTCGCGACTCCGCCGTCAGTTCATGAGCAAGGAAGTCGGAAGCTCGACGTGCAGCTTTCTGCTACCGCGGCATCGCTCATACACCCAGGAGATGCTCAGTCTGTTTGGTCAGTGCTGGAGATCACCGTTATCGGTCCCGCCAAAGCCGAACGCACGCGCTAGCGCCGCTAGGACGCTATTGCCGGCGTAGCCGGCGACGACGGCGACAACGAGAGCTCCGATTTCGGTAATCACGGGCAAGGCGGCAAATCCAAAGCTCGTAAGGCCCGTCGCGACCGCGCCGACCACAACAATGCCGACGACGAGCCCAACGAACGATTGGCCGATATACCAGCCGCCCTCGCCGGCTCGGTGGCGGAGAAATGCGCGTATAAGGCCGCCAACTATCCCTCCCAGCGCGCAGAGAGCGATGAGGGCTAGCGGCCACTTGAAGTGGACGGTGACAGGCGGTGACCTGATAGCGCCGCTGGCTGCCGACAGCGTGGCCTCCCCAATGCCAGCGGAACGCAGTTGCACTTGCGCCTCTGCCGCACCTTCCGGGATTGTGACCGTCGAGGGAAAGTGGCCTCCGTCGCCATGCAGGCTTACGGTTCGTGCGGCGCCGGTCAGGAGCTCGCCATCTTCCGCGAATTGCCGCACCACCAGATCCGTTGCCTCGAGGCCCAGGCCAAGCACACGTTTCTTGGCTGCTATAAGTTCCAGCTGGGCCAGGCGCCGGCCGACTTTGAAGTCCCATCGCTTTTCCCCCAGCGGCGCCTTTGCGGTCACCGCTGGACGAACAACATGCCCCTGGCAGAGTAACTGCGACTGCTTGTAGCCACGTGTTCCGCTTTCCTCGATGGTTACCTGATCGGGCTCTACGCGAACACCAGCTCCTTCGGTGAAAAACCGAACGAGCACAGGGTGTGGCAGCGGGACGGGGGTTCCGTTTTCAGTTGTCGCGTCGATACCGGCATGCAAAGTCGCAGCGTATGCATGGTCCGCGGCGCTCCAGGTGAGCGTGTCGTTCCCGGTTTGGAGGAACAGTTTCCACCGGTTCAAAGTGACTTCGTCAGTTTCGCCTCTCGCGGCCTGTAATATCTCTCCGGCAAAATAGCTCTTGGCGACCGTGGCTTCGGCAACGTCCACCGCATTGGGTCGCAGGATGACGGCTTCGCCGAGTTGAAGTTTCAGCTCTCCGTTGTCGAGGTTCCGGCGCATTGATCCCGCCTCCCAGCCGTTTGGGCGTTGCAGCAGCAGGTCATAACGGTCGACCTCCTCATCGCGGACATCAAGCGGAACTGAGGCGATTCCACCGGCCAATTCAGTGCGACGGGGGTCGAGCAGAAAACGATCGTTCAAGTCACGACTCCGAAGGAGCGAGCCGACGTCGCGCGGCTGTATGACCTCGCGGACCGGCTGGGCGGAAGCCGAGACAGTCAACACCCACATTGCAACTACGAACACCCCGATTTTCCGTTTCATGAGAAATTCTCCAACGCTTGTTCGACGACAATTACTTTGGCCCTCGGACATGACGTGTGGGATTTCAATATCGGTGACAAGGTCGCCTCGGCCGCGTGCCATCTCATAGCGCAGTCGAACGGTCGGTACTGGCCAAATGCTGGGCAGCGACACGTCAAGTACTCGTCCCGAGCGAGGCCACGGACGAACGCGCAAAGTCCGTGCAACGGAGACGCACTCCGCGTCGAACAGGCGGAGACGCCGCAGGTGCTTAGAAGCGCCTGCCAAATGGTAGTCCCAAGGCGCTCCCATCCCGTTCTGCCTTTTCTTTACCCATCAGCCCACCAGGAAGAGGGGGCGATTTCGAAATCGAAGATCGACGCCGCTGGCTAACCCAGAAGCTGGCTTTGATCAGCTGCCGCGGTTGCCGCTGTTCTGGCATCCACTCGCGCAGGGAATCGAGGGGCGTGCGGCCACGAGTTAGCCCGTGCGGCGCGCCGATACGCTGGCGTCATTCTGAGCCTAGGTCTCAGCGCGTCCGGAAGGCTTCGCCGATCCACGACGACGCGCGGAAGTGCTTGAAGTCCAATGGGTTGCGTCTCCTAAACTGTAGCGTAAAGCAGTTTCGCATTCCGGCCAGTACATGGTCGTATACCTGCCGAAGCACGAAATTGCTTGTTGTTGCAGTTGGCCGCGGCACCTCCTACGGGCGTGAATCACGCTTGGGGCGCAGGAGCAAAGACTGCGGCTTTTGTCGACGGTGCCTGCGGTTGCTCCAACCGCAATGACGCGAGCAATCCGCGTCGCGCTATGAGCTCACCCTGCGTAGAACCCGCGCTGCTTCCAAGTAGCCAGGTTTGGCTCCCGAGAGATCTCAATCCGCGGGTAGCGGAAGAAGCAATTGGCCGCCGGTTTCGTCGAGCGCCTCAAAAACGGGATCGGCGACCAGCGCTTTGCGGACGCCAACCGCTTTGCGATATAGCCGTCTGAGTTCGTCCTTGCGAACTGCAGGATCACTGCTGGACAGCCTTTCATTCACCCGATCGAAATGCGCTTTGACTTTGGCCTTCAGCGTTTCTCGTGCATCCTGCGACTTGAGCAGGTCGCTAAATTCCGCAGCGGCGGAACCCAAAGGCGGATTACTTTCCTCGATCGCCTGAATCACCGCCAACGTAAGCTTATCGTCATCGGCCACATGGCTGAGCGTAATTGGGTCAACGCCATCTGGCGTGGGCTTGAAGTCGAACTTCTCGGGAACGAACCTACGCAGTTCCGCGCGGCGAGCGGAAAAAACCGGCGTCTCCACGTCGATGGCCAACACGGCGGCGACGAAATGCGGCGTCGCCACGCCTTGGCGGAGCAGTTGATCAGCCATGTCGTTGTCGATAT
>JAHWKS010000552.1 GCA_019347795.1 Planctomycetota bacterium
CTTCCGATCTCCCCTCCTCATCCGCCGGCGACTGCACGAGGCGGCGCTTCGCGTGAAGTAGCGATTCGCCGATCGTGGGCCGGCGGCGCTCGAAGACCTCGTCCATCAGGTTGGCGCCCAGCACCGCCATCGCGTACGGCATCGTGACGCGCGAGCCCGCCAGCACCGCCACCGGCCCGCCGGGCGAGCGAAGCATCTCTTCGGCCAGGCAGTCGCGCCCGCCGTCGAAGGCGCCGGTGTAGCAAGCCAGGAACACCGCAATCGGCGGCGCCTGCTCCGCGCGAAGCTGAATCGCGTCGGCCGCCGAAAGGATCGGATAGCGACCCGCGGGCGTGTTCACCGTGTCCAGCCCCTGCCGCTGCCCGTGGCCGATGTAGACCCAAAACAGGCAGCCTTCATTGAAGCGGTTCAGGGCCGCGTGCTGGAACCGCCGCGGATCGGGACAAAGCGGGCTGCGCCAACTGCCGTAGGTCACCGTGGTGCGGTACGCCGTCGGGATTCCCTCCGTGAGGAACCGCTTGGTGCAGGACTCCAGCACGGAATCGACCATCGACCCGAAGCCGCCCACGCCCGCGACGAAGTTCACCTGGCGCCGCCATGGGCCGAGCGAAGCCGCAGTCTCATAGGCGATGATTTTCTGCACCGCCGCCGTAAGCTCCTCGGCGCTATCGACCGGGAGCCGGCCCACGGCCGCATCGGGAACGTCATCGCCGTCGAAATCGCCGTAAAGATTGTCGGCGGCGATCTCCGGCTCGGAGCCCCAAAGGACGTTCACCTTCGCGTCGACGAAGTGCGTCGGCGTACTCCGCAACCGCGCCGCGTCATCGAGGATCGCCGTCGGCTCAGCATCGCCGATCAAGACCACGTAACGCACGGCGCCGCGCCCCGCGACTTCGGAAATCCGTCGCTGTACGTCCTCGGCCGTCCCCTCGTTGGAAACGACCGCGACCTCATGCCCCTGCGACGCACGATGCTCCACCCACGGCTGCAAGGCCGCGCGAAACTCCGCGGGACAGACGACGACGGTGTCCGGTGTCGGCGCAGAGAGCGAAAGGCAGGTCAGAAAGAAGGCGATCGCCATTGCAGACTTTCGGTTGATGAGGCGGCTTCCGTACCGGCGCCCTTAAGTGTATCGGCGCAACTGCCGGCGGAGCAAGAGATTTCCGCCAACCGCCCAACCGCCCGATCCGCGGCGCGCGAGAGGAGAGCCGAAAGCCCCCTCCTTCCGGGACTTGCCCACAGTTACCCATCCCGATTACATTAACGCACGGAGGGTATCCGAATTGGTGAGGAGTCTGATTCGAAATCAGATGCGGCGCAAGCCGTTGCGGGTTCGAGTCCCGTGCCCTCCGCTTGCAGTCATCCCGTCGTCGTAAAATAGCCTGTGCAGCCGGGGGCCGCGGCCTTCGCTGACCAGGTAAACCTGCGTGAAGGCCTGCACCGCTTGGATCCGCCCCATCACCAGGTTGAAGAAGATCACCGGCGAGAGCATCGGCAGCGTGATGTGCCAGAACCGCCGCACGCGCCCGGCGCCGTCCAACTCGGCCGCCTCGTAGAGCTGCTCCGTCCAGCCAGCCGGGAATCCACGCCGCCTCGTACTCCCCTTCCTTGAACCAGTTGAGGCCGGGGACGCCGATCGACCGCAGCGCGTGGTTGACGATCCCGTCGGTCGGGTCGAGCAGCCACATCCACGGCACCGCCGTGGCCACGACCGGCATCACCGACGGCCGAAAAACCTCCCCGACCCCTTCCGCTCAGCGGCGGTTTTGCGGGCGCTCTTGCGGCAAGATAGTTAGGGCGAGGAATCTGTGACGGCGTGGCAACTCGCCCATTTATCCCAGCGTCGCACCGGGCGGCGATTTGCGGGAATCACTCACCGGCGCTTGCCGATGAATGCAACATCGTCCAAGAAACTACGCTGTAGCCAATGCGCGCAAACCGCCCCCGGCCCCATCGCCGCCGCCGACGACATATAATTGAACATGCTTATACCAGCTCGACCGTCGCTGCTCAAACACCTGCGCCTGAAAGGGGCGGCGGGGCGGTTTGCAGCCACGCGGGACGAGCATGGCGTGCCGCACATCAAGGCTGAACGCTGGCTCGACGCGCTTTACGGGTTGGGGTACATGCACGCGGTGGATCGCGGCACGCAGCTTCTCTTTTCACGCAGCGTGGGGGCGGGAAAGGCGGCCGAGGAGATCGCCGATCAGCCGGAGCTGCTGGAAACCGACCGCTTCTTCCGCCGCTTCGGCCTGCACCGCGGATTGACGGAAGAAGTCGCGGTGCTTGATTCCAAGACGCAGGCGGAGCTGGCCGCCTACTGCGAAGGCGTCAACGCCGGACTGGCCCGCCGCGGCCGCTCGCTGCCGATGTGGGCCACCCGCTATCGCGCGCGAACGTGGGATCCCGAGTCGGTGATGCTCGTGGGGAAGCTCTTGAGCTTCGGCGGACTGGCGATCAGCCAGTTGCAGAACGAGCGGCTCTTGGTCAGCCTGATCCACGCGGGCGTGAACGAAGCCGGCCTTCGCGAACTGTTCGCGCCGCGGCTGGACAACGTCGATTTTGCGATGCTGCGGCGGGTGAAGATGGCCAACGCGCTCTCCGACGAGGCGCTGGAGCTGCTGGCCGATCTGCCGCGACTGGCGGGAAGCAACGCCTGGGCCGTCAGTCCCCAGCGGAGCGAAAGCGGCCACGCGCTGCTCGCTTCCGACCCGCACCTGGAGATCAACCGCCTGCCGGCCATCTGGTACGAGGCGGTGTTGAGCTGGGACGATCAATACGTGATGGGCGCCACGCTCCCAGGTTGCCCCCTGTTCGCCGTCGCCCGCACCAGCGAGGTGGCGTGGGGCGTGACGTACATGAAAGGGGACGCGGTCGATTACTTCGTCGAGGACTGCCGCCCGGCGCCCGGGGGCGGATGGCAGTATCGCCGCGCGCGGCATTGGCGAGACTACACCATCCGCGAAGAGACGATCGGCCGCAAAGGGGGCGAGGCCCAGACGCTGCATGTCTACGAAAACGAGCAAGGCGTATTGGAAACCGATCCCGACCAACATGGGCCGGGATTACACCTTGCCGTCGCCTGGACGGGCAACCACGTCGGCTCGGGACGGGCCATCGCCGCGTGGCTGGACGTGATCGCGGCCAGGTGGGCGGCCGAGGCGATGGACATCGTGCGCGACTGTCCGCAGCCCACGCTTTGCTGGGTCTTCGCCGATCGCCAAGGGCACATCGGACTCCAAGGTTGCGGACGGATCCCCCAGCGCGGGACGAACCAGATCGGTCTGGCGCCCACGCCGGCGTGGCGACGAGAAAGTCATTGGCAAGGTTGGCTCCCGGTGGAGTTGTTGCCGCGAAAGTACGACCCGCCCGAGGGATTCCTCGGCACGGCGAACGAAGAAGTCAATCCGCCCGGCGAGTTGCTGCTCTGCACGCAACCGTTGGGCGATTACCGCAAGCGGCGAATCGACAACCGCCTCCACGAATTGCCCCAGGCGACAATCGAGGACATGTGCCGTCTGCAGTACGATCTTTACAGCACGCAGGCCGAGGACCTCTTGGAAATCTTCCTGCCCCATTTACCCGACGGCGAAGTGAAGGAGCGGCTCGAGCGATGGGACCGCTGCTACTCGGCAGATAGCCTGGAAGCCTCGCTCTACCAGCGGCTGTACCGAAACGTGCTCATCGAGACGTTCGGCCATGAGCGCGGCCTTGGCTGGCGCCGCATGTTGTACCTCAGTTCCCGCGCCGGGTACTCGATGATGGTGCTCACGGCCGCCGACCGGCTGTTGGCGAAGGAGGATTCCGTCTGGTGGCGGGGACGCGATAAAGGCCAACTCATCCGCCGGGCCTGCGAGCGGCTCGAGGAGCAGTCCGATCGGCAGCCCGAGCAGCCGTGGAGCGAGGTCAACAACTTCCACTTCACGGACCGCTTCTTCGGCGCCCATCGCGTGGGACACATTCTGGGCTTCAACAGCGGCAAGCATCCGATGCCGGGCTGCCACGCCACGCCTTTTCAAGGACACGTGGTGCAGACGGCGACGCGGGAGACGACCTTCGCCCCCTCGTACCACTTCGTCACCGATCTCGGGACCGACGAAGCCTGGACGAACCTCCCCGGCGGCCCCAGCGAAAGCCGCTTCTCGCGCTACTACAAGAGCGATGTCCCCCGCTGGCTCACCGGCGACTACAAACGCCTCGCCGATTTGACGCTGGACGTGGCGAACTCAACTCCTTGAGAAGTTCGGCGCCTCGCCGTGAAGATGCTTCACCGCCGCTTCTGGCGTTGCTTCTTGCGGCGTTCTTTCGGCGACAGTGGTTTTGAGGCGCCGTTGCCGCCCAGGCCGAAGGGGAGCTTTTTGGGCTTCGACTCGCTCGGCTTCTCCTTCATCTCCTTCTTGGTCAGCGGCGGCTTGTCGGCGGCGCCGGGGCGCGGCGTGTTGGGGAGAAGGACGGTGCGCTCGAAGATGCCCCACAGGCTGGAGACGATGAAATAGATGCAGAGCCCCGCGGGGACTTTGAAGAACATCACCCCCATGAAGATCATCATGACCTTCATCACTTGCTGCTGCATCCGCGTGTTCTCGTCCGTTGCCGGCGGCATGAACAGCTTCTGGTGCACCAGGAACAGACCGACCGTCATGATCGGCAGCACGTTCAAGTACGGTCCCAACCAGCCGCGGGCCGGATCGGCCACAAAGGCTGGCAGATACGGCTCC
>JAHWKS010000553.1 GCA_019347795.1 Planctomycetota bacterium
ATCTCAACGACAATGGCAACGCCCTGTTTTGGGCCTTTTTGAACGACGCAACCGACGGGCATAACGGGCTGTTTCTCGGCTCGACGCAGACCGTCAGTCAGATTGCCCGCGCTGGCCAATCGGTCCCGCAGGTCGCGGGGGAGTTCGACTTTCCCGGAGTTCGGACCCTCAATCACCCGCTGCTTCCGCTGAACGACAACGATCAAGCGCTCTTTCCGAGCGACTTGACCGGAGTCGATAACGCGGAAGACAACGGTTTATTTCTTGGCGCGGGGACGCCCGAAAGCATCATCGAACTCGTCCGTGAAGGGGACCCCGCGCCGGACGGCGCCGGCGGCTTTAACGGCGAGTTCGGCGAGTTCTCGAACGTCTTTATGGCCCTGAACGATGCGGGACAAGCGGCGTTCGCCCAGGATAATTTGGGCAACACGAACAACGCGAACAGCGGCGCCGATGACTTCGGCATCTTTCGCGCCGACGCTTCCGGGAGTGTGGTCCAGATCGCCCGCGAAGGAGACAGCCCGCCCGGTTCGGACGAGACGTTTTTCAATTTCACGCGTCCGTTCATGAACGACGCCGGCCAGGTCGCCTTCGCCGCCGACGTGGGAGTTGGGTGGAGCATGGTCCTTCGCGGCGACGGCGCTTCGACAACGGTCATTGCCGAAGCCGGCCAAATGATCAACGCCGCGGGCGACACCTTTCGCGACATCGAATCGGCGACGCCGATCAACGCCGCCGGGCAGGTCGCTTTCATCGCAGACATCGAAACCGGGGGGGCGGCCGCGCCGCGCGGCGTCTTTGTCAGCGATGGCGCCACGCTCATCGAAATCGCCCGCACCGGCCAGGACCTCGGCGGCGGCGAATCGCTGCAACGTATCAGGCCGCACCTCACGCATAACGAAAGTGGACAAGTCACGTTCAAGGCAGAGGTGCGCACCGTCGCGGGAAATAGCGTTCGCGCGCTGTTCCGCGGCGACAGCGCCGGCAATCTCGTCGAGATCGCCCGCCTGGAGCAAAGGGTCCCGGCCGGCGACGCCATCTTCTTCTTCTCGTTCACCGGCCATCCGTTCCCGCTGAACGACGAGGGGCAGGTCGCCTTCAGCGCCAATCTGCTGGAGGACGATGGAGACCGGCACGACGCGATCTTCTTCTACGATGACGAGCACGGACTGGTCGAAATCGCTCGCGAAGGCGAAACGCTCGGCGGCGCCGAGATCACCCGCCTGTTCTTCAGTCTCCCACCGTGGCAACTATCGAATACAACTCAGCCGAACAACCGCGACGGCCTGAACAACCGGGGCGAAGTCGCCTTCTGGTTCCAGCTCGACAACGGGAATGAAGGCGTCGCCGTTGTGGACCCCCTGGCGCCGACGATCCTCGACGTGGACACGTTCGACGACGTGGTGGACCCGGCTGACGGCGTGACCTCCCTCCGCGAGGCGATCATCGAGGCGAACGCCAGCGCCGGGAACTTCGAAATCCACCTCCAGGCCGGCGCCTACTGGCTCACCGAGAGCGGCGCCGACGAAAACGCCGCGGCAACCGGCGATCTGGATATCCTCGGTAACGGCAGCATCACGATTGTGGGCGCCGGGGCCGGTCAGACCGTCATCCATGCCGGCGGCGACGGGGGCGCCAACCCGGCGCTCGGCGACCGTGTGTTCCACGTCCTGCGGGACGCCACGCTCAGCGTCGAGGGTGTAACCATCACCGGCGGCACGGCAACCGGCGCGGGCTTCGACAGCAATGGCGGCGGCATCCTCAATGAGGGCACGCTCGCTGTCACGGGCAGCACGATCTCTCGAAACTCGGCTGGGGCTGGCGGTGACGGAGGCGGCATCTTTAACACCGGCATCTTCAACAACGGGAGGCTGACCGTTACCGGCAGCACACTCTCCGGCAACGCAGCCATCTTCGGCGGCGGCATCGCCAACAACGGGAGGCTGACCGTTACCGGCAGCACGCTCTCCGGCAACTCTGCCGTCTTCTTTGGCGGCGGCATCCTCAATGTTCTTGACCGCGAGGTGACCGTCACCGGCAGCACGTTCGCCTTCAATTCCGCCGACCGCGACGGCGGCGGCATCAGCAATGCCGGCACATTGACTGTCACAAGCAGCACGCTGATCGGGAACCGGGCGGACGCCGACGGCAACGATTTTGGTGCGGGAGGGGGAATCTTGACGTCCAACAATAGTTCGTTTCCTGCGTCCACCACGTTGTCCAACACGATCGTGGCCGGGAACTTCGTCGGCACGGGAACGGATCCCAATGATCTCGCCGAGAAGAACGTTGAGGCGGCCAGTTCCTTCAACCTCATCGGCGACGCCAATTCGGCCGGCGGGCTGACGAACGGGACGAACGGCAACATCGTCGGCGTGGACGTGGCGGCGGTCCTGGATACAACGCTCGCGGACAACGGCGGGCCGACGCTCACCCATGCATTGCTCGCCGGCGGTCCGGCCGTCGACACCGGCGATCCGAACTTCGACCCGGCGGACTTTGATCCGCCGCTCGTACATGATCAGCGCGGCGAGGGATTCGACCGCGTCATCGGCGACCGCATCGACATCGGCGCCGTGGAGCTTCAGACAACGCCGCCGCAAGTGCCCGGCCGGGTGTGGCTGGATGCCGACGCGAACGGGCTCCTGGATGCGGCGGAGGCGGGGATCGAGGATGTCGTCGTCCGGCTTCGCGCGGCGTCCGACAATGCGCTGCTCGACGAAACGACCACCGACGATCAGGGCGCCTACGTGCTGGAGGCCCCCGCCGAGATGGACGTGTTCGTCGAGTTCGTCGCTCCCGAGCGTCACATCTACACGCTGCAGAACGTCGGCGAGGGCGCGAATGAAGACGTGGATTCGGATGCGGCGCGGGGCGCGGGAACGAGCGTCACGGACACGTTCACGCTGAACGCAACCTCGCCCGCGCCGCCGCAAGGGGCGGGTTTGGTTCCGCTGACCGCGGCAGCGCCGTCGCAGAATCCCGTAACCGTGGTGGACGTCGATAACAACGGCTTGCTCTCCCTCAACGACGTGCTCGTGGTGGTCACGCATCTGCGGAACCAAGGCTTCGGCGCTATCGAAGGTGAGCCGGATTCGATGCACGAGTTCGTCGACGTCACCGGCGACAACGAGCGCGGACTGGATGACCTGCTGGCGGTGGTCAACGCCATCCGCGAATCGCTGGTCCAAGGCGCCGGCGAAGGAGAAGCGGACGCCGCGGAGGATATCGCACCGCTCTGGCCGGAACCGGACGCCCGCCAGCGGGCGATTCTGGACTTGTTCGAGCGGGAGGAGCCTTGGCTCTGATGCTCGCGGCAATAATCGTCGCGAACTCGGCGAACTTGAGCAGCGCCCAGGGTATGAGGGTCCGGTCGGTCCGCATCCCGCCGCCGACCAGGACTGCCGGACCGACACGCGGCCCCCCCCTCGGGGATTGATCTTTGGCGTTCGGCCGAATTCGCCCCAGACGACAAAAAGATCTTGGCAAGATTCGGCGTTTTCCGGCGAAGCACCGTTTTCGGAAAGATTTTGTGGAATCGACGCGAACCTTTGGGTCGAAGAATCGTCATACTGGGCGAGCGGTCGCTGAACCGGAGATTCCGGGATTCTGCGCTCGCGGGCTTGCAACCCGCCGGCGCTTGCCCGAATATCCGTTCGGAGATATGCTTGTAGTTAGGCGGGAGCGGCCGCTGCGGCAGCCGGCTCCCGCCCGTAACTTGTTTCTATCGTTAGCTTTACCTCGTTTCTGTTGTTCTCTCTAGGTGTGCCTGAGCGCACACGGGAGGCCCCAATGCGCAAGTTCGTCAACGCCATCGTGAACGTGATTCGCCGCGACAATCGTCGCAATCGCGTGATCGGCGCCGTCATGGCCAAAAGCCTGACGCAGGGCGTGGACGCGTTGCGCGCCTCCGGTCCGGAGTATTCGGAGCATGATTGTCGCGATTGCGAACATCACCATGCCCCGCAACCCGGCCAGCTTGGGTTGGAAGGCGCCAGAGGAGGACTATTCCTCCTTACGCGGCTCCGGCTCGACCAGCGCTCAGGCCTCATGGCCAGTTCGGCTTGGCGAAGTTTGTCAGCCATGACAAGCCGTCGCAAAGCGTCGCAATTATTTGCGGCATCGCCATTTACGGCGACCGCAACCGCGACGCGGAAGCGGCCCCAAGCCGCGGGACGCTGCGAGCAACGGGTAGCCATAACGGCCGCCCGGCTGCTGGCCTCCGCGTGACGCCGGGATTCCGAAGCAGCTTCAGGCACGGATGGATCGTCAGACTCATCGCCTGTCGCGAAAACTCGGTTCCCAGCGCTAGGAAGTAGGCGTCGATCGGCCGGCTTTGGCCTTGCCCTTGGGTGGCCATGCTGCGTCTCGACGCTTACCGACTCCACATTCGAGGGTGGTTTGCCTGCGCCCTCGTTCTTTCGCGCCTGGAGAGAACCCATGGCTACGCAGATTCTGGACATTTTGGATGAGCGGGAGCAGGTGGTGGACCTGGTCCGCGCCGCTCAGGAAGGCGACCGGGCTGCGTTCGGCCGGCTGTTCGAGCGGTTCGAGCGGCACGTGTTCGCCGTGGCTCTCCGCCGCTTGGGCAACTACAACGAGGCGCAGGAGTTGACGCAGGACGTCTTCGTGCAGGCGATGCAGAAGATTGGCCAGTTGCGTCAGCCCGAGGCGTTCGGCGGCTGGCTGCGCGCGATCACGCAC
>JAHWKS010000554.1 GCA_019347795.1 Planctomycetota bacterium
CCCAGTACAGCCAGGCTGGCATTTGATCTCCATCGGCGAAGGGCTTGACGACCTTCATCGCCTCATCCATACGCCCGGTGGCCGCCAGCGCCTGGGCCTGGACAAAGGCGAACTCCTCGGCGGGGATATGCTCCTCAAGTCCCGGCAGCCGCGCCAGCACTTCCTCCCACCGTCCCCACGCCAGCGCCTCGATGAGCCGATGGTAACGGTGCACGGGATTCGTCACTTGCGAGACGAGGCTCCAGACCATCGGGAGCGCCAACAGGACGAGGCACGCGTAATCGAGCCAGTTGGAAGGCAGGCCGAGCAATCGTCGCACCGTCACGACGGCGGCCGCCGACAGGAAGAGCAGCCAGCCCGCGGCATAGATCTTCGCCGCGACGAAGACCGCGTCGTCCAGAAATCCGCGGAAATAGCGAAAGCCGACGTACTCCGCGGGCGAGATATTCTCCTCGACGTCGCGATGGCGGGTGTAGTGCGCCTCCACGTCGTCGGTGTGCAGCACAACGTCGCGGTAGCCCCGCTCCCGCGCCAGCTTCACCGCCTTGTCGGCCGAAGGCGCCTCGACCCGGGACGTCTCCTCCTTCCCCTCGGCGGTCCATCCGGTGAAAAGGTATTCGGGCATGGCGATGGCCGTGTCACTCAGAGGCTTGTTGATGCACCAGCTTGCCGGCAAGGTACGTTCGCAGCACCTGCGTCTCTTTGATAACGTCCACCGGGCACGTGAGCAGGTCTCGGTCGATGACGATCATGTCGGCCTGCTTCCCCTTCTCCAGCGAACCGACCTCGTCCTCCAGAAACAACAGCCAGGCGTTGTTCGTGGTGTAAAAGCGGATCGCCTGCTCGCGGGTGAGGGCCTCTTCGGTATGCAGGCGCCCCTCATACCAGCGGGCCTCTCGTGTAATCGTCACCCACATTCCCAGGAACGGGTTGTATGGGTTGATCGATCGTAGCGAGCCGATCTTCTGCATGTGGTCGGATCCGCCGCCGGCGATGGCGCCTTTTTTGAAGATCGTCGCCAGCGGCTGGAACCAGCGGAGGCGGTCGTAGCCGAACTGGGCTTGGAGCGTGCGGGCGTCCAGGTAAAGCCACGCCGGCTGGATGTCGGCGCCCACGCCCAGGCGGACCATCTCGTCGATCGCCTCCTCGCTCATGAAGTTGGAGTGCGTGATGCATGGCCGGGTGGCGGCGATCGGCGTTTGCCGGTTCACTTCGTCGTAAGCCTCGAGCAGCGTGTGCACCGCGCCATCGCCGACCGAGTGGGCCGTGAACTGCAGGTCCTCCTCCACCACCGCCTGCACCACGGGAACGAGCCGCTCCTTGGGAATGAACAATACGCCCTGGTAGCGCGGGTCGGTGATCGAGTATATCTTGCTCAGCCCCCACGGCTCGCGCATGTACGCGCTGCCGGTGAGCATCCCCCCGTCCAGAAACGTCTTCACGCCGACAATTCGCAGCATCGCGTCGCCGTTCTTGTGCAGCGGATGAGCGGCGATCTTGCGGATATTCTCCAGCACGTTTTCGAGCTTGCCGTCGCCGACGCTCAGGCTGTGCGAAGCCGCCACTCGCACCGTCAGCCGGCCCTCCTGGCGGAGCGTCTGGTACTGGCGGATGGCCGAGTCGCCCGCATTGCGGTCGGCGATGCTGGTGAGGCCGGAGGCGTTGTAGTCGGCGAAGAGCGTTTCCAGCCGCTCCAGCCGATCCTGCTCAGTCGCCTTGGATCGGGGCGGGCCTCCCTTGATGTACCGCGTGCAGCCGCGGAGGATGCCGGTTGGTTCGCCCGTCTCGGGATCGCGCTCGATGTGCCCGGAGCCGACGACTTGAAAATCCTTGTCGATGCCGCTCAGCTCCAGCGCCATGCTGTTGAGCGCGGCATCGGGTCCGGTGCGGAAGGCGACGGGATTGTTCGGCGCCGCTTCGTCCAGCTCTTCGCGGGTGGGATAGCGCTGCTCGCGGAGACGGGTGATAAACACCTGCTGAATCCAGATCCACTCGGCGTCTTCCACCGCCTCGGCCCGCGAGCGGACGTAGTCGAGCACGTCGGCGATCGACTCCATCTCCGGCACGGGATGATCGAACTCAAACATCGACGCGCCGGTAGGATGCGTGTGCGAGTCGATCAGCCCCGGCAAGACCATCTTCCCGTCCAGATCGACGACCTCCGTCCCCTCGCCGCGATGCTTCAAGACCTCCTCATCGCTCCCGACCGCGAGAATCCACCCATCCTTGACCGCCACCGCCTCCGCCAGCGAGAAGTCATCATCAACGGTGACGACTTTACCGCCGTGCAGAATTAGATCGGCCGGCGGCAACTCGGCCCCAACGAAACCATCCGCCAGCACAACGACGGCGAGCGACAATCCAAGACAGCGCAGGAGCATGGCAAGCTCTCCTCGAGAGAAAGCGTGGGAAGGTCTGGAGGAGATTCTACGCTGACGAGAAAGCCATTCCCATAGGCGCCCTCAGAGGTTGATCCATCCGCGTGGTATGATGCACGAGGCGATTTTTGGAGGCCGCAGTGACAACGAACCCGTACGAAGCTCCCCGAACGATCGGAAACCCGTCAGGAAAGGAGAGAGCCAGTCGCAAGTCTGCGGCATGGTTCGTAGCCGTAACGGCAATTTCCGCATGCGTCGCGGTTCTTGGTAGCGGAACTTCCCCTCAGCTTGGCGGGAAACTGACGGCCGCGGAAGCGTTACGGCGACAATGCTTTGACGTCCTCGTCCTGTTCGCAGCCACGATCACGACTCTCTGGGTGCTGGGAATGGTCTGGCAAACAATTCGCAGCGCGTCACCGCGATCGCGGATCAGCGAGCAAGCTCGCGAGACCACAGTTTGCGATGGCTCGCCGAACTCCAAGTCGCACGCAACACACTGACGCCGGAGAAGAATCACGGATGGCAAGGCCGGCCCACGGATGATGATTCCCGAACCCTCGCATCCAGGAATCCATCCGTGGTTCGGCCTTGCCATCCGTGGCCCGTTCCCCGGAAGCGCGGACTACTTTGGCGCCGAACCGCTGGGTCTCCGCAGCGAGCGAAGCGTCCACGGGTATGGCAACACGACCAGAAACACAAAGAGAACGAAGCGAACAATCTTCGCCCATCGGGGCGAAGTTTCGAACGCGCCAAGAAAGTGCTCATAGCGATCCCACGCCGGATCGCCGCCTGGGATGCGCAGCGCCGAGGCGGCGGCTTCGGTGGGCAAGTGGCGCGGGAGTCCGAAGACCGCGCCGTCTCCGAACAGGACCGCGCGGCCCGGATAAACATTGGTGAAGTAGCGGGCATCTTCGACGTGCAACCCTTCGTCACGGCGGGGCGGCGTCGTAAGCAGCCGCTGCGCCTCAGCAATCGAGAGATCGTCGGGCGCCATCCAGTTGACGCTCTGCGGCGACTCGACCACGAAGATCGCGCCCGCGGCTTCATCCAAAAAATCGGCGCGGCGGCGTACGTCCGATCCCGGCCACGCCGCCTCGGCGCCGACCACGGCGAAATAGCGTGTTTCGCATCCTTGCCTCGATGGGTCGTGGACGAGGCATCGATAGCAGTCGGGCATCTCTGCATGGAGCCTGCGGTTCTTCGGTCCATCCCACGGCTCATCAAAGTCGTACAGCTCGAAGAGCGGTTGACACTCGATATAGGGAAGTATGAGCACCCGCCAACTGTGCATCGGCTCGCCACCGGGGCCGGACACGAATGCGGGGGGAAACGAGCCGAAGTCGTCATGATACGCATGCAGCGCCATTCCGATCTGCTTCAGATTGTTGCGGCATCGCATCGCAATGGGCGGCGCCGTCGGGCGGCGAATCTCCGGGTAGAGCAGCACCGCGGCGATTCCCACGATTGCCACGACGGCGGCCGCATCGATGAACCCCGTCACCAGCAACTTGCGATCGGTCGGCCGCCTCCACAGATCGCCGCCCCCCCAGAACACGAACAGCCAGGTCGCCGCGACGAATGCAAAGACCACGATGCCGATCATCCCGAGCGCCGCCAGTGACGCGCAAAGCAGCGCCGTCACATAGAGAAGATGGGTTAACCGATAACGGAATGGATCCGCCATTTCCGATTCGAAGCAGGCATTGGAGACCGTAGGCGCCGGTGGTCGCTCTTTCGCGATGCCGGAGAGGGACCATCGATGGCAAGGCCGGCCCACGGATGGTTTCTCGGAAGCGAGGATTCGCGAATCCGCATCCGTGGGCCGGCTTTGCGATCCGTGGTCCTTATCCGAAAGCGCGGATTCGTTTGACCAAACTGCTGGGGCGTCGCATCGCTCCGCCGCCAGCCACCTCCGTCCGAGCACGCATTACGCTTCGCCTGGATGCCGCCACGGCTGGCGGTAGTTGCGGCGCAAGAGCTTCGTTGCTTCTTCGTCGCCGGTGACGACGCGCTTTTCCGGGTCGTAGATAATGGGGCGGCCGCCGAGCTGCATTGAAACGTTCGCCAGGATGCAGCTTGCGGTGGAAATGTGCCCTTCTTCGATGTCGGCCACGGGCCGGCTGCGGTTGTCGATCGCCGCGAGGAAGTCGAGCATATGGCGCCGCGTGGCCGGCGCCGCGTTCAACTCGATGTCCTTCTCGGTCAGGTCCTCGGGATACTGCTCGCGCTCGTAGACGCAGTCGAAGTGGATCGTCTCCGCGTTCTTGTCGTGCGGAATGAAGTCGGCCCGCATCGTGCTGGCCTTGAGGGTC
>JAHWKS010000555.1 GCA_019347795.1 Planctomycetota bacterium
CTCGAACCAGGGCAGGCGATTGCCATCGACGGCCGTGGCGGCGATCCCGCCTGGCAGTCGGCGAAGGTCTTGACTGACTTTTCCTTTCCGTGGACCAAACGCACGCCTCCCGCGACCGAATTCCGCGCCTTGTGGGATGAGCAGCGCCTGTATTTCCGTTTCGACGTGGCCGACGACGACGTGGTCTTGGGCGACGGTGCGGACGCGAAGGAGAAAGTCATCGGCTCCGATCGCGTCGAAATCTTCTTCAGCACCGGGTCGGAGCTAAATCCTTATTACGCCCTGGAAATCGACCCGCGCGGCGAGCTGCTGGATTATGAAGCCAGGTATCACCGGCGGATGAATTGGGCCTGGTCGTGCGAGGGACTGACGGTGGAGGCTTCGCGGACGGATTGGGGCTACATCATTGAAGGAGGGATTCCGCGATCCACCTTCGAAAAAATGGGCTGCCTGCACCAGGACGAAGAGGGCTGGCGCCTGCGGGCGGGCTTGTATCGGGCGGAGTTCCGCCACGACCCGGCCGACGGACCAGTCATCGAAGATTGGATGAGTTGGGTGGATCCGCAGGTCCCCGCACCCGATTTCCACGTGCCGACGTCTTTCGGCGAGATTCGCTTGGTCGAATGACCTGCGCCGCCGCTCATCGCAAATGAGCGAACTCCGTGGCGTCCCCTTCGAACTTCATGAACTCAATGACGGCGCCGTCCTCTTTGACGAAGGCGACGGTCAGCCCGGGCATCGGCACAAATGGCGCCAAAATCATCTCCTTGCCTTCGATGGCGGCGCTCATGTCGTCAACTCGATACGCCACATGAGGCATGTCGCGGAGCGGGCCAGTGACGGGCGAGTCCTCTTCGAATCGAAGAAACTCGACGCGGAAGGGGTGATCCGCCGGATCGGTGACCCAGACCTTGGTGTCGGCGATATAGGTTTCATTCCGCTGACGGTCGTGGGTCGGCAGTCCGATATGGTGGAATGTCTTAGCCATAATGTCCTTCCAACGCCCCAGGGGATGACAATGCCGAATCGCCCTGAATATACTACCGCTCTTTTGGCGACTGCCAGCGGACGGCGGCTAGGCGCACGACAGAGCAGGATGAGATGAAATTGACATAAGGATCGGCAAAGGTCGTCAGATGAACGAATCGAAGCGAGTCCGCTGGGGAGTCATTGGCCTGGGCTGGTTCGGCGAGGTGCATGCCGACAATCTGGCCGAGATGCCCGACATAGAACTGACCGCTCTCTGCACTCGGCGGCCCGAGCGGCTGCGCGAGGTGGCCGACCGCTTGGGCGTTGCGAGGCGCTATGCCGACTATCGTGACCTGCTGGCCGATCCCGAGGTCGATGTGGTCAGCATCACCACGCACATCTACGACCATCGCGACATTGCAATCGACGCCCTCCGCAGCGGCAAGCACGTGTTGCTGGAGAAGCCCATGGCGCCGACCAGCCAGGACTGCGATCAGATTATTCAAGCGGCCGAGGAGGGAAGCGGCTTGTTCATGGTGGGCCACATTTGCCGGTTTGATCCGCGGGTAACGCTGGCGAAGGAGGCGATCGAGCAGGGGCGAATCGGCAAGATCATCTCCATGCACGCTCGGCGAAATCTCTCGAAAGCTATCGGCCGCATGGTGCTCGACGACATCTCGGCCCTGATGGGCGACGGCATTCACGACGCCGACCTGATGCTCTGGTTCAGCCGGGCCAAGGTGCAAAGCGTTTACGCCCAGGAGGTCCACCCCGGCCAGAACAAGCACCCCGACGGCGGCTGGTCGATTGCGCGCCTTGACAATGGCGCCGTGGCAGTGGTCGAATCGGTGTGGCACCTGCCGGAGAGCACGCCTTATGCGATCGACGCCCGGATGGAGGTAATCGGCACGGAAGGGGCGTTGTATATCAACTGCGGAGAAGCCGGCCTGCAGATTCACGACGCCCAAGGCGTCCGGATGCCCGACACCATGTACTGGCCGCGTCCCTTTGGCAGGTACGCTGGAGTGCTGCAGGAGGAGCTGCGTTATTTCGCCAACTGTGTGCGGGCGGGGCAGGCGCCGCAGCGGATCACACCGGCCGAGTCGCAAGCCGCCGTGGCGTGGATGGCCGCCGCGACCGAGTCAGCGAAAACCGGGGCCGTTATTACGTTTTAAGCCGAGTTGTACCGATGTGCGTCAAATCGATTCGCCTTGTCCTGATGGCGGGATGTGTCCTTTTGAGCTTCCTCGCCAGCGGCAGAGCCGAGCCGCAATCCTTGCCGCTGAAAGCCGGCATCATTGGCATGGACGCCCATGCGCTGCCCTGGACGAAGATCCTCAACGATCCGAAGGCCGCCGGAGAGCTGGCCGACATGACGGTGGTGGCTGGCTATCCTGGCGGCAGCCCCGACATCCCTCAGAGCATGCAATTGCTCAAGACGCAGGTGGGGCCAGTCTCCGAGCTTGGCGTGGAGATTGTCGACTCGATCGAGGAACTGTTGGGGAAAGTCGATGTCGTGATGATCTTGAGCATCGACGGACGAAAGCACTTGGAGCAAGTCCGACCGGTGTTCGAGGCTGGCAGGCCTGTGTTCATCGACAAACCCATCGCGGCCTCGCTCGCCGAGGCGATGGTGATCTTTCGGCTGTCCGAAAAGCACAACACGCCCTGCTTTTCCAGTTCGTCGCTGCGGTTCGCCAAGCAAACGGCGAACGTCCGGAACGATCCGCGTTTGGGCGAGCTGGTCGGATGCGATCAGTACGCCCCCTGCCCCCTGGAGCCGCACCATCCCGACTTTTTCTGGTACGGCATCCACGGGGTCGAGCCGTTGTTCACCATCATGGGCCTCGGCTGTGAATCGGTGACTCGCGTGCATTCCGACGGGACGGACATGGCCGTCGGAGTCTGGAAGGGCGGCCGGATCGGTACGTTTCGCGGCATCCGCGATGGCCAGCGAGGCTACGGATCGACCGTGTTCGGCACGAAGGGAATTGTGCCGGGGGGCGGATTCGATGGCTACGAGCCGCTCCTTGTCGAAATTGTCCGCTTCTTCAAGACCGGCAAGCCTCCGGTCAGCGCCGAGGAGACCCTGGAGATCTTTGCCTTCATGGAGGCGGCCGATCAGAGCAAACGCCTGGGTGGCCGCCGCGTCACGCTTGAGAGCGTGATGCAACAAGCCCGCCAACAAGCAAGCCAGCTTGCTCCCGCCAACGAACGCTAGAAACACCCCGCCTCGTCGCTCTATCCCACCCCCTAACGAACCCTAAAGTTCGCCTATCATGATCCGATGTACCATCACGTTGCTCGCGTGCGCCGTTTTCGCGTGCGCGGCGACGTCCCCTGCCGCCGAATGGAAATTGACGCCCATTCCCGGCGAGCAAAGCTTCACCGGCTATGCCTGGTATCAAACCTGGTTCAAGCCGCACGCCACCTTCTTTAGCAAACACGAGCGCGATCTCTTTGGCGAGTCGGTCGTCCTGAACATTCGCGGGCTTGCCGGCGCCCACGAGGTTTACATCAACGGAACGAAGATTGGCAGTGGCGGCCAGTTCCCCCCTCAGTTCGAAGACGGCCGCGAGGGAAACCACCGTCACAAGATCCCCTCCGGCCTACTCGTGCCCGAACAATGGAACGAGGTGACGATCAAGGTTTACAACCCAAACGGACCCGGCGGCTTTCTCACCGAGGCGCCGTTTGTGATGAACTATTTCTGGGAGTGCGTCTTCGAGGGAAACTGGAGGTTTCGCCTGGGGGAAGAAAAGCCGGAGTTGGGCGGCGCCTTGAAGGCCAAGCCAGCGGCGACGGCGTTCGACGAGTTTCACCAATCCAACCGCGTGCTTGGCGAGGCGGACAAGTTGATTCATGGCGAAAAGCTGCCGCCGGACGAGTCGTTCGCCAAGATGAAGGCCGCGGACGATCTGACCGTGGAGCTGATGCTGTCCGAGCCGCTGATCGCCCAGCCGACCCACTTCAGCTTCGACTCACGCGGGCGACTGTGGGTGTCCCAGTACCGGCAGTATCCCTATCCCGCCGGCCTGAAGATGATCAGCCGCGATCAGTATTACCGGTCGCATTATGACAAGACGCCGCCTCCGCCGCCCAATCACGATCGGGGGCGCGACGTGATTTCCATTCACGAGGACACCGACGGCGACGGAAAATACGACCGCCACAAGGTCTTCCAGGACGGCCTGAACATGGCCAACGCCGCGATTCGCGGCCGGGGTGGCGTGTGGGTGATGCATACGCCGTACCTGTTGTTCTATCCCGACCAGGATTTCGACGACGTTCCCGACGGGCCTCCCGTGGTCCACCTGGAGGGATTCGGCCTGGAAGACACCCACTCGGTCGCCAACGGACTGGTGTGGGGGATGGACGGCTGGCTTTACGGCGCGCAGGGCAGCACCACGAGCTGCCATGTGAGGCGGCCGGGAATCGACCCGCCGAACTCTCCGGGCGTTTATTTTCAGGGCTGCATGGTGTGGCGCTATCATCCGGAGACCCGCCGTTTCGAGATCTTCGCCGAAGGAGGCGGCAACAACTTCGGCTTGGAGCTCGATGCCGCCGGCCGCCTGTTCACCGGCAACAACGGCGGCATGACTCGCGGTTGGCACTATATGCAGGGGGGCATGCACCTGATGCAAGGCACGACGCCGAACAAGTTCGGGCCGCCGCGCAATCCCTTCGCGTTCGGCG
>JAHWKS010000556.1 GCA_019347795.1 Planctomycetota bacterium
ATCCGTCGCCAACGATATGCCACGCGGTCCGAATCGACGTGCACGATTCGAGTCCTTGTTGGATTACTCGATTTTCGTTCGGAGGCGAACTCGCGTAGCCGCGATCTCCAACTGAAGAGCACGCTAAAGCGTGAACTCCAACTAGCCGAACAGGGACGTTACCGCTTCGGCCTTCACCAGCTCGCGGGGCTGGTTGAGGTGGTTGTAGACGATCGACTGCGGGTTGATCCCCACGGCGTGGTAGACCGTGGCCAGCAGCTCGATCGGATGGACCGGCTTCTCCAGCGGGGCCGAGGCGGTGGCGTCCGATTTGCCGTACACCTCGCCGCGGCGGATCCCCGCGCCCGCCACGCAGGCGGTGTAGCAATAAGGCCAGTGATCGCGGCCGTCGTTGCTATTGTTGTTGCCCGAGGTGCTCACGCCGCGCTGCGGGCTGCGGCCGAATTCGCCGATCGCCACCACCAGCGTCTCATCCAACATGCCGCGATCGTCCAGGTCTTTGAGCAGAGCCGAAAGACCGCTGTCGAGCATCGGCGCCGACTGGTTCTTCATCCGCGCCGTCAGGCCGGTGTGAACGTCCCAAGAGTGGTTGTCCGAGTTGGCCACCTTCGGCCAGATCACCTCGACCACGCGCGTTCCCGCCTCCACCAGGCGGCGGGCCAACAGGCAGCACTGCCCGAACGTGTTGCGGCCGTACATGTCCCGCATCTGGTTTGACTCGCGGGTCAGGTCGAACGCATCGCGCGCGCGGCCCGAAATGATCAGGCTCAAGGCCGAGTCGTAATACTTGTTCAATTCGTACTTGGCCACCGCCTGGTCGATCTGCGGCATTCCCTCGTTGATCAGATGGCGCAGCCGCGCGCGCCGCTCCAGGCGATTCACCGTGACTTCGGGACGCAACTCCAGGCCGTCGACGTTCATCTTGGCCATCTTGTCCAGGTCCATATCGTCGCCCGGCGGGAACAGATAGTAGGGATCGAAGGCGCGGCCCAGGAAGCCGGCGGTCCCCCCCTTGTTCACCACGTTGCTCTCCTGCAGCGGGCGGGGCATCATCACGAACGGCAGCATCGGCGCCTCCGGCGGCTTGAGCCGGACGATCTGCGAGCCGAACGTGGGGAAGTCCTTCGGCGTGGGCGGCTCAAGCTGCCCCGAGGGGCTCACCTTATCGGCGGTGTAGCCGGTGTGAATCTGATAGATGGCCGCCGTGTGATTGAACAGGCCGACGGGGGTGTAGCTCATCGAGCGGACGAGCGTGCACTTGTCCGTGACGGTGCTGAACTTGGGCATCAATTCCGTGACGTCGATGCCCGGGACCTTGGATTGCTTTCGGCTGAAGACGCTCTTCACGTTGTCGGGCACGTTGTCCTTCGGGTCCCACAGATCCAAATGGCTGGGGCCGCCCTGAAGATAGAGCATGATGACGCTCTTGGCCCGGTTCCATCCCGGCCCGCCTGATGATGACTCGGAAGCCGCCTGGGCATCCTTCAACTGCAGCATCTGCCCGAGCGTGGCGCCGAGAACGGCGGAGCCGCCGACGCGCAGGATGTCGCGCCGCGAAGGGCCGGCTTTTTCATCGCACAGGTCTCTGCCGCGTTGACCGGGAATGACCAGCATGAGCGAGTTCCTCCGGAACCGAGTGAATCGTGGGGATGTGAACGGGGGAAGGGTGCGTCGCGAAGGGGGAGATCTAGTAGGGGCGGGTACAAAGCGCGCGCTCCCCTATGGCGACACGGTAAAGTCTATCGGAACGCATCGGCGATTGTCAATCTTCTGCCGTGCGTTTTTTGGTTATCACGCTGCCCAAAGCGGCGCAAACGTCCACGACCTCCGGTTGACACAATCGCTGCAAATTCAGTACACTTCCCGCCTTAACAGCGGCGTGCGACGCCGCCCTTCCTTTGACGCCCTCTTCGTCGCAAAACCCCCTGCGGTCCAACGGATGGCGTTCTTCAGTGCCCGACAATTCCCCTCCGTAGGGGTATTTTCCTCTCGCAGAACACGGAAAGTTATAACTATGTGCATCGTGCTTTGGCTGGCGTCCGCTCTCCGCGCTGGGGGAGAGCGGCTGCTGAACTTTTTAGGCGGCCGTGCGCCGCACCTTGCGAAGGGCGCCATGGCGATTCTGGCCTCGGGTCTGTTCGCCGCCCCCGCCTTCGCTCAGCAGACGGCCGCCGCTGCGGGCGAAGTTCCGCAAACGGTCATCGTCATTAGCTGGCTGGTGGCGTTCGCCGGCGCCTGCGCCGCCCTGTTCTTCGCCTGGAAGTTCTATCACTGGATGATCGCCCAGCACGAGGGCGACGAGGACATGGTCCGCATCGCCGAGTACGTGCGGCAGGGCGCCCGCGCCTACCTCAACCGCCAGTATCGGGTGGTGACGGCGTTCTTCATCGTCATCGCCCTGCTCTTGGCTGCCCTGGCCTTTGGCTTGAACGTGCAGTCGGGCTGGGTGCCGTTCGCCTTCCTGACCGGCGGGTTCTTTTCCGGCCTGGCGGGCTGGTTCGGCATGAAGACCGCCACGATGGCCAGCTCCCGCACGGCGCAGGGCGCCAAGCAATCGCTCAACGACGGTTTGCAGGTCGCCTTCCGCAGCGGCGCCGTGATGGGACTGACCGTGGTCGGGCTGGGATTGATCGACATCACCCTCTGGTTCGCCGTGCTCTACTGGCTGGTGCCGCTGTTCAATTTCGGCGAGATGACGCTCGAGCAGATCACCGTGACGATGCTCAGCTTCGGCATGGGGGCCAGCATTCAGGCGCTGTTCGCCCGCGTGGGCGGGGGAATCTTCACCAAGGCGGCCGACGTCGGCGCCGACCTGGTGGGCAAGGTCGAGGCGGGCATCCCCGAAGACGACCCGCGCAACCCGGCCACCATCGCCGACAACGTCGGCGACAACGTCGGCGACGTGGCCGGCATGGGCGCCGACCTGTACGAATCGTACGCCGGCTCGATTCTCGCCACTGCGGCCTTGGGAGTGGCGGCCTTCGCGGGTATCGAGAAGATGCAGGTCATGTCGGTGCTGCTCCCGATGGTGCTGGCCGCGTTCGGGATTGCCGTCTCGATCGCCGGCATTTACCTGGTTCGCACCGAGGAAGGCGCCACCCAGCGGAATCTGCTGAAGGCGCTCGCCCGGGGGATCAACGCCAGCAGCGTCGGCGTGTTTCTTCTCTCGGCCATCCTCGTCGCGTTGATGTTGGTCCTCCCCTCGCAGACGGCAGAATACCCGGCCGATTCGCCGGTGGCGCAAGGCTGGGCGCTGATGGGCGTGTTCGGGGCGATCGCCTCGGGGCTGTTGGCAGGCGTGGTGATCGGTTGGTGGACGGAATACTCGACCAGCCAGGAGTACAACCCGACCAAGCGCATCGCCGACCAGGCCACCACCGGCCCGGCGACGGTGATCATCGCCGGCGTCGCCGAGGGACTGTACAGCGTGTGGGTGCCGATCGTGGTCGTGTGTATCGCCATTCTGCTCGCCTTCGGCTTCTGCACCGGGTTCGACTATGAGAATCCACGCGTCTTCGCCATGGGCCTGTACGGCGTGGCGCTCGCCGCGGTGGGCATGCTCAGCACGCTGGGAATCACGCTGGCGACCGACGCCTATGGCCCCATCGCCGACAACGCGGGCGGCAACGCCGAAATGAGCCATCAAGAGCCGGTCGTCCGCGAACGGACCGACGCCTTGGACAGCCTGGGGAACACCACCGCCGCCACGGGAAAGGGCTTCGCCATCGGCTCGGCGGCGCTGACGGCGCTGGCGCTCTTGGCGGCGTACGTGGAAGAGGTGCGGATTGGCATAGTGCGCTGGGGGGATTCGGTGGAGGAAGTCATCGCTTCGGAGGATCTCCAACAGGCCACCGTCAAGGAAATCAGTCGCGGCATATTCGTTTTCAATCCCGCCGGCCGCGAGGCCATCGGCGAGCGGAACGCCAACACCACGTGGATCGCGTTCCCTGGCGCGGGAGGCCTTTCAGAAGACGTCCGGCGTCTGCGCAACGACGATGTGGGCGAGACGCTCCAAGTGAACCTGCAAGAGTTGCTCGATAACGAGCTCGTGGCGCCGATGCAGCACATCGACACGCCCAACTTCCACATCCAATCCGCCACCATCCCCGACTTTGTCCGCTACTATGACGTGAGCATCATGAATCCGCGGGTGCTCGTGGGACTGTTCCTGGGGGTGATGTCCGCCTTCGTGTTCTGCGCGCTCACGATGAAGGCCGTCGGCCGGGCGGCCGGGTACATGGTGGAGGAGGTCCGCCGCCAATTCAAGGAGCTTCCCGGCATCATGCAGGGCACGTCCCAGCCGGACTACGCGCGGTGCGTTTACATCAGCACGCGGGCGGCCCAGCGGGAGATGATCCTGCCTGCCATGCTCGGATTCTTCGTGCCGATCGTCGTCGGACTGCTGTTGGGCGTGGGGGGCGTGATGGGGATGCTGGGCGGCACGCTCACAGCCGGCTTTGCGGTGGCGGTGATGATGGCCAACTCCGGCGGCGCCTGGGATAACGCCAAGAAGTACATCGAGCAAGGCGCCCACGGCGGCAAGGGCTCCGACGCCCACAAGGCCGCGGTCGTCGGCGACACGGTCGGGGATCCCTTCAAGGACACCAGCGGCCCGAGCCTCAACATCCTCATCAAGCTGATGAGCATGGTCTCGGTCG
>JAHWKS010000557.1 GCA_019347795.1 Planctomycetota bacterium
AGTTCTCCGGCTGCAGAGAGACCTCGCGGATGCGAAAACATTGCAGCGGGACATCGGTCGCGTCTGAATTCTCCGGAAACAACACGCGATCGCCGGGAAAGGAGAGCGGGTGCGGCGGACACATCCAGCCATGCATCGTCCGCAGCGCCTTTTCGATCGCCGGCCGCAATTGATCTTGCTGCTCAAGGAATTCGTGAAAGAGCGAGATGTGGGCGTCGTCGATGACCTTGCCGTCCCCGCAGCTAAACAGGAGCGACCCGGGAGGCGGCGCCGTTCCCCGGTCCGCGTCGGCGGCGCCCTCCGGTTCGGAATCTTCGGCCGAAGGGATCGGCGGCAGATCGTCCATCGCCGCCCAGAGGGACTGCATCGTCGTCGTAAGGAGTTCGTACTGCTGCGGATCCTCAGCCCGCAGGCGCCGATCGGCTTCGCTTTCATAATTGCCCGAGAGGAGCCGCTGCGAGAGCCGGCTCGACCGCGCCAGAAACGCGTCCATGTCCAATCCGGTCCCGCCGTTGAGCGACCACATCGCTTCGGCGCCGTAGGCCAGCCACTCGAGATACTCCGGCATCGGCATCTGACCGGTGTCGAAATACTCGTGAATGAAGGGAGAGACCCGCCCGCGAGCCTGCTCGAAGCACTCGCCGAATTCCTGATGAAGGGACGCGTTGACGGCCGGCCAGGATTCAGCGCTGCCGCCTTGGGACCGTTCGGCAAGCGACTCCAGGCGCCGCACAAGCCGCTTCCATCGCTCCTGCTCTTCCGCGGGCGCCTCGTAACAGAAGCTGGCGTCGGACAACTCGTCAAACCGCTCTCCGATGTGAGCCAGCGCCGGCGCCGGGGCGAAGAAACAGAGGCGCCCGCCGCGGGGGAACGTCTGCTCATACGGCTGCTTCGTCATCGCGCGCCTCCTCTCCCTTTGCGAACCACGGGATGATTACGACTTCCGCTTGCGCTGCGACGACTTCTTTACCGGCCGCAGGCCGAGTTCCCGCAGCCGGGCGTCCGTCCAATTTTTGTCCGCGCCCGATAGCGGCGGATCGGGATCGACGGCGTAGTCGAGCGTGCCTTCATAAGCGCCGTTGCGGTAGCACTTGTCGACGAGTTCCTGCAGGTCCAAGAGCGCGTCCGCATCGCCCGGCCGAAGCGGAATCTTCAGGACCGGAAAGCGTTCCCAGAGCGGCATCGGATAGACTTCGGCTTTGCCGGGCTGCGCGGTCTTGCGGACGCACGCCATGTACGCAGTTCGCTTATCGCGTCTGAGGTGCGCCAGCGGAAACGCCAATGTGTGGACGCCAAATCGGTTCAGGTCGATCTCGACCAAATTTGCATCCGAGGAGCAGATTTCTCGCTGCTTGCGGAGGTACTGCTCGTGATTCCGTCCCGGCGACTTGTTGCTGGGGCTCAAGAATTTGATGACCGTCACCACGCGATTGCCGCTCTCGCGATCGATGATTTCGAGGTAAGGCTCGGTCACTTGCTCCGGCTCGGTCTCCACGACAACCGGCTCCGCCACCGCGACTGCCGATGCGCTGGACGCCTCCCCGGTGCGTTTCGACGTGTATTCTACGACGCGCACATCGGGATACAGCGGATGATCGCCGATCCCCTGGGGCGTTTCCAATAGCACGCTCTCCTCGACCCGCGCCCGCAATGCGGGCGGAAGCACTGCTTGCAGAGCGTCGCTGGCATAGATGACCAACCGCGCATGAACATCCCGCCAGTGCGCTTCCAAATACGGGTCCATGCCGGGGAAAGGACTTGGCATTGCTTATAATCGCACTTCACCACGACTCATCGGCGTGCGGCGAGTTCATCAGCGACTTTATGAAAGTTGCACTTCGACCACGCACGGCGTCCTCCCCTTCTTTCCGGCGACGCGAATTTCCAACCTCTCTTGGTGAGGAGCACGAGAAGACGGTCGAATGAGGGAAACACGCTGAAATCGACACAACCCGGCGCAAACGTCTCCAAAGGCAGGACAGCGTCCGGTCGGCGAATCTTCAGCGACGGAGCATCATACGCGCCCAGCCCCGGTTCGTCGATCACCTTGCTCTCCCGCTGGACGAGCCAATCTCGCTCCGCCGCCCACCGTTCCGCTTCGGAGATCAAACGCTCCAACTCCGCAAGCCACTCCTCTCGCTCGACGGCGCGACTTTTTGTTTTCTCAGGAGTCATAAGTGTTCCCCTGGTCGAGTAGCGATCTATAACTTGAATTATAACAGTCGACCGTCGGGCCACTCACTCCAATTTCGCGCCAAGATCGATAACGCCGGCGCCAGACGCGCGCCACGGCGACTTGGCGTTAACAGCAATTTTCAGTCTCCACGCGCGCGAAATGGTCGCCCGGTTCGTTTCTTTCTTCCGCCTGTACGGCCAATGTTCTTTGTGCGTGGACGAACGTGTGTGAGAAGAAGCTCCGAGCTAACGAGCAGGTACACATCCATCCATTCCAGCGATAGGCGTTCCGCAATCCGTTGGATCTGGTGAGGCCATCCCAGCGAGTCCAGCTCGACGCCGTGCTCCTCGGCAAGGCTGTCGGCCAAAGTCTGCGTGAACCGGCATTCGCCTGCGGCGCCGTACTCGTAGCCATGAAGGAACGCGACCACATTCCCGCGGTTGCACGGGCAAATGAACATGCCCATTCTCGTATTGAATTCGATGAGATTAGTAACATCGCTCGGACGCATCGCCTCTCCTGGAGTGCATACGCTGCTCACCCCAACGTCGCGCCGAGGGAGATTCCCGGCGCCGGCAAGCGGCTGGCGCCCATTAGGTATTGGTCGATGGCGCGGGCGGCGCCGCGGCCTTCGTTGATGGCCCAGACCACGAGCGATTGCCCGCGGCGGCAGTCGCCGGCGGCGAACACGCCTTCCACGCTCGTGGCGAAGCGGCCGTGCTGGGCCCGGAAGTTGGATCGCTCGTCGTACTCCAGGCCGAGCATGTCGGAGACCGCGTGCTCGGGACCGAGGAAGCCCATCGCCAGGAGGACCAGTTGCGTAGGCCAGTCGCGCTCGCTACCGGGACGCTCTTTCATGACCCACTTGCCGGCGTCGTTGGTCCATTCGACCTCGACGGTCCGGATACCCTTGACGTGTCGCTGGAGGTCGTCGAGGAACTCTTTCGACATGATGCAGTAGACGCGCGGGTCCTGGCCGAAGCGGGCGGCCGCTTCGCTGTGGGCGTAGTCGGATCGCAGGATGCGCGGCCACTGCGGCCACGGATTGTCGGCGGCGCGCTCCGCCGGCGGCTGCGGAAGAAGCTCGAAATTCACCAGGCTTCGGCAGCCGTGCCGGAGCGACGTGCCGATGCAGTCGGCGCCCGTGTCGCCGCCGCCGATCACGATCACGTCTTTGCCTTCGGCCGTGAGATAGTGGCCGTTGTTGAGGTGCGCGTCGAGCAGGCTCTTGGTGTTGCGGGTGAGGAAGTCCATCGCGAAGTGGATCCCCTTCAGCTCCCGGCCGGGGATCGGTAGATCGCGCGGCTTGGTGGCGCCGGTGGCCAGGAGCAAGGCGTCGTGCTTTTCGCGGAGCTCGCCCGGGTCGAGGTAACGAATCTCGCAGCCGCGCTCCGCCATGATCTGCGTCATGTGGCCCGAGGGAAAATCCTCCTTGCGGCCGACGTGGGCGCAAGTGACAAACTCGACGCCCTCCTCGCGAAGCTGGTTCACCCGCCGCTCGACCACGCCCTTATCGAGCTTCATGTTGGGGATGCCGTACATCAAAAGGCCGCCGATGCGGTCGGCCCGCTCGTAGACCGTCACCTGATGTCCCGCCTGATTCAACTGCGCCGCGGCGGCCAGCCCCGCGGGACCCGAACCGACGATCGCCACTTTCTTGCCGGTGCGGCTCTTGGGCGGGTGCGGCTTGATCCACCCTTCCGCCCAGCCGCGATCGACAATGGCGTTCTCGATGTTCTTGATCGTGACCGCCGGCTCGATGATCCCCAGCACGCACGCTCCCTCGCACGGCGCCGGACACGTGCGGCCGGTGAACTCGGGGAAGTTGTTCGTCTTGTGCAGCCGGTCGAGCGCCTCCCGCCAACGGCCTTGATAGACCAAGTCGTTCCACTCGGGAATCAGGTTATCGATCGGGCAGCCCGAATCCGACTGGCAGAACGGCACGCCGCAGTCCATGCAGCGGGCGCCTTGCGTGCGCAGGTGCCCCTCATCCGCCTCGGTGAAGATCTCGTAAAAATCGTTCAACCGAACCAGCGGCTCGCGATACGGAACCGGCTGGCGAGGGAACTCTTTAAAACCCGTGGGTTTGCCCATGACATCTACATTGTGTGAAAGCGAATATGTGCTGTTTCGTGTTGACAATAGCAATAGCCGGAGACCAACGTGTCTCCGGAGGTCGCCTGCGGCGACTGACTTTGTGCTGACGTTAGGAACCGGAGACGCGTTGGTCTCCGGATATTGTCAACCGGTTCGATTAAGTGCGACTCACCGTCCATCCACATGCGCTTCGCGGTGGACGATGGATTCGATCTCTTCGTCGTGTTTGGCGCGGTCCAACAGGACGCGTTTGTAGTCGATCGGCATGACTTTGACGAACTGCTCCAGCACGTGCGGCCAGTGGTCGAGCACGCGGCGGGCGACCGGCGATTGCGTGTGGCGGTAGTGCGACTCGATCATCTCCAGCAGGTCCGAAACGTCCTG
>JAHWKS010000558.1 GCA_019347795.1 Planctomycetota bacterium
GTCGTCCAACTCGTAGATCCAACGCCCATCGTGCGGCCGCCGGTGGTCGGAGACGTCCATCGCCGCGACGTTGCGGATGTGCGCGATGTAGCGCCGCCCCTGCTCGGCGTCGAGCACGCTGATCTGCTCGACCTGCCCGCGCAGGCGCACCTGCACGGCCACGTACTGCTCGTTGGTCGCCAGGAACAGGTCGCTGGCGCGCAGCTCCAGCGCGCGGTCGATCAGAACGGCGACCCCCTTCTCCGGCGAGACGTGGCTCAGGTCCATCAGGCGCAGGCTGCCCTGGCCGCTGGCGCCAGGCGCGTGAGCGTGTCCGCTGCGGTTCTTCTCGACGAGCTGCTTATCGGTGACCAGAGCCATGATGACGATCTCCAGCGAGCGGCGCGCGGCGTCCATCGCCACTGCGGTCCGTACCGGATGTATCGGTTGAATCGGCGCGCGAAAAAAGCCGGGCATGCGAAAGGGACGGCGCGATTCCGTCGCCAGGGCATGACCGGCTTTGTTTCTCTTCGCGCGGCGACCGATAAGGCCACCGCTCTCGATGCTGCCGCGACCGGACTACCGGCGACGCGACGAGGACTTGCCGCGTCCACCACTGCTTCGGCTGCGACCGGAGCTGCGCGTCCGCATCTCGCCTTCCTCTTCCATGCCGCCGGCGCCTTCCGCGGCCTCGAGGTTGATCGAGCTTTCGGCGATCTCCGTCAGCTTCTTATCGGTCCGCTCTTCCTCATCCAGCGTCTGCGCCAGCAGCCGCGCCGATTCCTCATCGCCCAGCAGCTTCGCGAACGTCACCGCCGACCCGTAGCCCGCGATCTCGTAGTGCTCGATCTTCTGCGACCCGACGATCAACCCGGCGTCCATCACGTCCGGGTCGGCGTCTTCGCTCATCAACTCCTTGTTCTCCTCGATCAGCCCTTCCATGCCCTTGCACTTCTTGCCGGTGGGTTTCTCCCCAAACTTCTGGAAGATCTGCTCCAATCGCCGGGCCTGCTCCTGGGTCTCCTTCAGATGCAGCTCGATCGCCGAGCGGAGCTGCTCGTTCTCAACCTTCTTGGCGACCTTGGGCAAGGCCTTGAGCAGTTGCTGCTCAGCCGAATACAGGTCCTTGAGGTTGTCGACCAGCAGGTCCTGCAGGTTGCTCATTTCCATGTGTGGCTCCTCCCCGGTTCGGGGTTAGTTGGGACGGTACGGGTTCGTGCGCGGCTGAAGTGCAACCACCGTGCCGTTTGTGCAAGTCGTCAACTTACCGGTCCGAACCGCGTGCCGGTCGGGGAACGACTGAGACGATCTGCCACTTCGACCGCGACGCGCGTTCGCGGGCGTCGCGGTTTGGGTGTGGGTGGAAAATCATCCCGCGGCTGCGCTTCCGGACGCTTCGCGTCCTCCTGCGCTACGCCGCGCCGTAGCGCAGCGAAGCCGCGGGATTCGGCGCGGACGAGCGAGAACTACTTGCTCCCGATCGCGTCCGCGCCCGCCTGCGCGACGGTGTGGTCGTTCTCCACCGTCGACCCCGACACGCCGATCGCGCCGATCACCGTCCCGTCCGAGGACTTGAGCGGGATCCCGCCGGGGAACGTGATCAGGCCGTTGTTGGAGTGTTCGATGTTGTAAAGCGGCCCGCCCGGCTGTGAGAGCTTGCCGATCTCGCCGGTCGGCATGTCGAAAAACCTTGCGGTCTTGGCCTTCTTGATGGCGATGTCGATCGAGCCGATCCACGCCCCGTCCATGCGGGCGAAGCTCTTGAGGTTGCCGCCGGCGTCCACGATCGCGATGTCCATCTTGGTATCGATCTCGTGGGCCTTGTCAAACGCCGCCTTGCTCACCGCGTACGCCTGGTCCAGCGTGATGTCCTTGGTCGCCTGCGGCTGCGGATTCTTCGGCGGCTCCCCCGCCACCGCCTGCGGCTGCGCCAACCACGCCGCCGTCATGACCGAGCCGATGACCATGCCGACAACGATGAGAAGCTTGTGACGAAGCATGCTGAGTCTCCTTCCGAGAGAGTGAGGGTGAAGCCGCATGATCTATCAGGCGGGCGGGCGGACGTAAACCCCTCTCTTTGCGGAGATGATGCGACGCATCTCCACATCCCCGCCGCCGGCCCACTCGCCGCCCCCCGCGCTCACCACCGCACCGGCAACGCCCGCAACCCGCGCGTGCCGAAGCGCTGCAAGTAATCAACCTGCTCGCGCGGGACCGCCAGTCGCAGATCTGGAAAACGCTTACGCGCATGAACGCGCTGCAGCGAATGAGGCGAGATAGCCGCAGGAATGAATCAGGCCGTCCCTCCGGCAGATCCAACAGCTGAAGGGACGCGACCTCGAATAGTCGGCTGAAGCGCACCGCCCGCCGCAACGCTACGCTCGAACGGATCAGAAGAAGTGCTTTCTCAAAAGTGAAGAAGACCCCGGCTGCGCCGGGGGCGGATCTCCCGCGGTCAAAATTTACTGTTGACGAGGAGCGGGATTCATAGTTGGCGGGTTATGCGGCGGCCGAACCGCGCCGGAGAGCCAGTAGCTCCCTTACGAGAGGCACCTCGCTCGCCGGATCGATTCGCGCGAGGCGACGCTCGCCAGCGCGGCGGTCGAGTACCGCTAACGCTCGAATGAGCGGGTTGGACGAGGCGATGGCGTCATCGATCGACAGGGTGAGGTACTGGCGCATGGCCGACGGCAAATCGTACCCTGCAAACACCCCGGCGGCGAACCTGCCGGGGTTCCCGTCGGCGACCGAATCCCCGCACGGCAGGTAGTTCGACATGTTCACGATCTCGCGGCCATCCACGGTGATCCAACTGCGCCCGAAGCGGTCATGCGCTTTCTCGTAGCGCGTGGTCCACAGTGCGACGCGGCCGCGCACGCCGTCGGCGAACATCGACTCGACCTGCTGTTTGAGCTTCGACCACCGCATGGCGCTCCGGCCGCATAACGGACCAGCATTCAACGGCCGGCCGGGCGCGCGACCGCGTCGCATTCACAAGGACCGCTCCGCCCGGCCGGTCCGTTGCAGTGCGTGGTTAGTGGGCCGGCCGTTTCGCCAGCGCCCCTAGATACTACCTGAAAACCTCGCGGCTCGGTCGGACGACGGGCGCTGCGCACGATCCATCGCGCGAGATGAAAACCGGCAGCGAGGATCGTCCACCAGAACGCGACGAATAACGCGAACTCGCGACCGTTCATCCTGCCGACAAAATCCCGCCCCATCTGCGGAAGAAGCACCGCCAAAATGAGCAGAAGGACCGAAGGAAGATAGATGAGGAGTTGCTTGCGCAATCGCCGAGTTGCTCCGCCAAATAACGTGAAGCCGATCAGCGGCCGGCGCACACCGGCCTCGCTGACCAAGATACCGTAGCCGCCGGTCCGCTGCATCGGTGGGTTAGCTGCCCGCGGACGCCTTCGTGACCGCGCCGAGCAGCATGGCAATCATGCCCGCGGCGAAGAGGCCGTAGAAGAGCAGTTCGAGCCGTAGCGCCCGGTTAGCCATGGACCGCAACGTCTCGTCCGGGTGCGACGCCGCGATGTCACGGAGCTTCTTCCACTTGCGGAACTGTCGTGTGTTGAGCCAAACCTCCGTCGCCGTCAGCCCGTCCGGGCGACCCCGCGTGGCGAGGCTTACGCGCCGAGAGAGCCGCAACTCTTCCAAGTGGGCGAACATTCCGCTGAAGCAGAGGGTGGCGCCGAGGATGAGAAGCAGGAAGCCCATGGCAGCTAACGAGATGCCGTTCACTGGTCGGGCCGATGGCGGTCACTCGAATGTCGGCGACGGTGCCGGCCCGATCCAGTGCAGCGGCGGGTTCTATTGCACCTCACGCACCGGTCGTCCTCGAAGTCCTCGCGGTCAGAGACGACGACGCGGATCGCCTTCCCCAGCATCGCGCGGTGCGCGTCGATCATCTCCTGCGGCGCCTTCGTCCGCTGGAACTGCTTGATCATGTCCGCGACGACTTCGGTCCCCGCGTCGGCGTCCGCTTCGACGAACTCGAACTCCGCCCGGAGCCGCCGCACGATCTCCTGCGGCTCAAGGTACCCGTCTTCGGTGATCGGCGAGAGTCGGTGTGCCACGGCGGTATAACGTGAGGCCGATCAGCGGCCGGGGCGCACCGGCTCGCAAATTACAGGATAGCGTTCCCGCCGGTCCGCTGCATCGGTTGGTTATGCGGCTGATTGCCACACTCGGGGCATCGCTCCGGCGTCGCCCGAAGATCATAGCCGCAGTGTGGACAAAGGCCCTTTCGTATCTGCCGCCGGAATCACGACGGCCCAACGAGCGACCACCGCAATCAATACGATCAGACCGGCCGCCTCCATCACGGGCGGCCACAGGGACAACAACCAATATCCAAGACCCCAGAAGGCGCACTCGAACAGCAACGCCAGCGTGAGCGGAAGCTTCTTTCGTCTCCCGACGTGCCCCATTACTGACCTCGCGGCGTCCGAAGCCGCCTAACGTAGGGCCGTTGAGCGGCCGGCCACGCACCGGCCCGCGAACTACAAAGTACCGCTCCCGGCCGGTCCGCTCCAATGGCGGGTTATTCCGCGGCGTTCGCCCCGCCGTGCCATCTCCCGATGCTGGCCGCCCCGCGCTCCCACTTACCGGCCCGGTATCGAAGAGCACTTTATGCGGCGTGCGCCGCCAGGCCGGCGTTCGCGGAGGCGGTCG
>JAHWKS010000559.1 GCA_019347795.1 Planctomycetota bacterium
GGCTGTGGACGATTTCTTCGGTCCCTTCGCCGAAGGCGGCGCCGAGGTGACGCTCGACGTGCTCGCCAATGACGAAGATGATGATGGCGATACGCTCCGCATCACCAACGTCACCCAGCCCACCAACGGGGGCGCGGTGACCATCGCCGCCGACGAGCAGACGCTGCTCTACACCCCCGGCGCGTTCCCGGGCGAAACGTTCACGTACACGATCACCGACGATAACGGCGGCTCGGACACCGCCACGGTCACGACGACCATCCAGACGTTCGACCAGGACGTCGAAATCGACATCATCCTCCGCAATCTGAACGGCAACCCGCTCACCCCGGACGGCCAGGGCGTTACGCAGTTGACGCTCGGCCAGCAGTTCCTAGTCGATGTGCAAGTGAAAGACCTGCGCGACGCGGACGAGACGGACCTGGGATTGGGCGTGTTCTCGGCGTTCATCGACTTGGTCTACTCGGGGGCGCTGTTGGACTTCGTGGGACCGGTCGCCTTCGGGGCTGAGTACAACAACACGGACTTCCGCGAGTTCGGCGACTCCTCGGTGGACGGCCTCATCGACGAGGTCGGCTCGCCGCAGACGAACATCTTCGCCGGCCCCATCGGGATGGGGCCGTTCACGCTGTTTACCGTCCGGCTGGAGGCCGATCAGTTCGGGCAAGGCGCCATCTCGGCCGAACCAGCGGACGAGCCGGGGCACGAGATCCAACTCTTCGACCCGCCCGAGATCCTCGACGAGCTTGACATCCGCTTCGACACCGAGATGATCCGCGTCGCCAACCCCAACGCCGGCGTTCCCACCGCGTTCAACGACCAGTACGCCATCGCCGGCGGCACGACGCTGCAGATCACCACGCGCCAGATGGGCGTCTTGGGGAACGACGTCGATCCGGAAGGAGACGGCACGATTCAAGTGGTATTGCCCGTCTCCGCGCGGCCGGCCAACGGCACGCTGGCGATGAACGCCAACGGAACCTTCACCTACACGCCGAATGCGGGCTTCATCGGGACCGATACCTTCCGCTACCGCGCCACCGACGGCGGCCAGGCTTCCAACGAAGCCGTCGTCACCATCACCGTCGGCGCCAACGTGGTCGACGATCAGTTCAGCGGCCCGATCGGACAGGTCATCACAGGCAATGTGCTCGACAACGACGCCGTGCCCGCCGGCTCCACGGTGACACTGGTCGATGGTCCCGACCGCTCCGTCGCGTTCAACCTGAACGCCGACGGCACGTTCAGCTTCACGCCGCAGCCCGGCATCGCGTTCGTGGATTCCTTCATCTATCAGGTGGCGGGGCAAACGGCCACCGTCACGTTGAACGTGGGGACGGTAGCCGGCAGCGTCACGGGCGTCGTCTTCACCGACGAAAACGACAACCGCGCCATGGACCCGCGGGAGCGGCGGTTGGGCGGAGTGACAGTCACCCTCAGCGGTCCAAACATTCCGGCGCCGTTGACGACCGTGACCGCGGCCGACGGCTCGTACGCCTTCCCGGTTGTGCCGGCCGGACAGTACACGGTAACCGCCGAGCAGCCGGAGTTTATGATCGACGGCTGGAACATCGTCCATGGCGACCGGGTGCAGGCCAGCGATTCGGTGGTGGTCAACCTCTCCGGCGCCGCGCAGCGCGTCGATTTCAGCGAGCTGGGCCTGCGGGCGGAGTTCGTCACGCCTATGGACTTTTTCGGCGAGTCGGACCCTGACGGTTTCCAGATCGCCACCGACGTCGGACGCGGACTCGGCCAGGAGCATTGGTACTCCTTCCTGGATAGCTGGGGCGGCTTCACGAAGGCCGAAGCGGCGGTGACCGCCGACGGTACGCACGTCACCATTCGCGTCACCCGCAACGACGGCCGCGTGTTCACGCTGACCGACATCAACATCGAGAACGATCCGCGGGTGCGAACGCTCGGCCGGCTCGGCGGCGGCATTGTGATTCGCTTTGAGGGGGACCCGACCGCGTTCCTGACCACCCCGGCGCCCGCCGCCAATGGCGAGGGCGAAGCGGCATCCTACGCCGCAGCCGTCGACAATCTCTTCGCCGGCGGCTGGGAAGAGGAAGATTAAGCGAGGGGGAGGCTTGCCCCTCGCACGCAGCATCGGCTTGCTGCGTTACAAGGTCTTGCGGGAGCGGCCGCTCGCTTTGGCTCATTCCAAGCCGCGGTGGTTCGCCGCGCGCCGCCTCTCGCGGAGGGTCGGGCGTCATCTTCCCTGCTACGGTGTTATCCCTAGCCATCCGCGGCGGGCAGTGGGCGGCGCCGCGGCGCTCGCCGCGGCCACGGCGCTTTCTTGATGTTTGTGCTGAATTCACGGACGCGACACGGCTTTTCGTGCAACTGGTCCGGCCCTTGCGTGACCCTTCGTTAGCGTTTCATTCGCCAACGGGCTAGCGGATGGTCATTAGATTGAATCGAACTGTTTACGAGGCAAGGAAAGGAACGGAACAATGAACGCGCAATTGTTGACACGCCGCTGCGTTCGGAAACGCAGAGGGGCGCCTGGCTGGCGCCGGGCGGCGCTGGAGTCGTTGGAGCGGCGACTCGTGCTGGACAGCGCGGCCGCATTCGCGGCCGCCGATGTCGTGGCAGAGTCGGATCTCGCCGGCGCCGGTTCTCAAATCAGCGCCGGCGACGACGGCGCTGCCGTTGCGGCCGACGCCTCGGTTGATGGAGCGTCGGCCGTGGATCAGGCTGTGGATGTTGTGGATCAAATCCCGGTCGAGACGCTCCTCAGCGCCGTCCCCGACGCATCGGTTGGCGGCGACGGCTCGATCAACGTCACGGGTGGCGCCGACGTGGGCGGCGCGGCCGGCGATGTGGACGTTTCCGTGACCATCGGCGGCGGACTTGGCGCAGAACTGCCCACCGCGGCTGTTGGCGATTTAGTGAGCGGCGTGCTCGACACGGTCCGCGATGCGGCCGGCGCCCTTGGCGACGTCTCCGTCACGGCGAACGTCGATGAAGAGGGCGCCTCCGCCGATGTCTCGGCAGCCGGCGCTGGCGTCACCGTTGGCGCTGATCTCCCGGTGGAGGAAATCCTCGAAAATGCCGGCGTCGCCGATTTGGTGAGCCGGCTCGACGCTCTTGCGGATAGTCTCGACGACCTCGATCCAAGCCACCACGTCGATCGCGCCATCCAGTTTGTGGATCGCGCGGCGGATCAGCTCGGCCGGGTCGTGGATCAGACGGTGAATCGCCTGGAGCGTTTCGCCGATAACAACGTCGGACGCGTCGATCATGCGGCGGAGCAGGCCGTGGACCGCCTGATGCGTTTCGTGGACCGCGCCGACGGCAGGCTTGATCGGCTGCTCGACCGCGTTGATGTGGGGAATCAGCTCGATGATCTCGATTCCGCGGCGCCGACGGTCGGCGCCGATGTGGAAGGCGCCGCCGACGCGGCGGGCGATGCGACGCTAGGCGAGTTCGGCGAGCTCGCGTTTGATTCGGCGTCTGATCTCGACGCCGCCATCGACGAATTCGCGGGCGACGTGGCCGCGGCGAATGAGTCGAGGCTGATGTCTTCGGTTGCCGCCTAAGCGGGTCAGGCGGGGTAATCCCGCAGGATCTCTTGAGCGGCGTTTCGGCCGCAGGCGCCCATGACGCCGCCGCCCGGGTGGGCGGCGGCGCCGCAGAGGTAAAGTCCGTTCACCGGCGTGCGATGATCGGCCCAGCCGGCCACGGGGCGGAAGGCGAAGAGTTGATTGAAGTTCATCGCCCCTTGCATGATGTTCCCGCCGGTCAGCCCGAAGGTCCGCTCCAGATCGAGCGGGCTGAGGATCTGGCGATGCTCGATTGCCCCCGGCACGTTCGGCGCGTACCTCGCCAATAGTTCAATGCAGCGGTCGGCGAACTCCTCCTTCACTTCGTCCCATGAGCCGCCGGCCAGCCGATAAGGCGCGTACTGGACGAATATCGACATCACGTGCTTCCCCGGCGGCGCCAGCGTTTCATCGACGCTGCTGGGCAGCGTCAGCTCGAGCACCGGCTCGCTGCTGGGCCGGCCGTACTTGGCGTCGTCGAAGGCCCGTTCGATAAAGTCCAAAGTCGGACAGATGTGCATCGTGCCGCGATGGTGCGATGCGGCGCCCTCGCCCGGCAAGCACGTGAATTGCGGCGGCTCGCTCAGGGCGACGTTGATCTTGGCCGAGGCGGAGGAGTAATCGATCTTCGCCACCGCCTCGCGAAAGTCGGCCGGCAGCTCGTCGGGCGAAAGGAAGCATTCGAACGTCAGATGCGCATCGACGCTGGAGGCGACCACCGGGGCCTCGATGATCCCGCCTTCGGCTAGGGCCACGCCGATCATCTTTCCGTCGCGGGTGAGGATGCGGGACACCGGCGACTCGCGGCGGATATCGACGTGCAACTCCCGGCACACCTTCTCCAGAGCATCGGCCAGGCGGCCCATGCCGCCTTGCACGTATCCCCAGACGCCCCGGGCGCCGCCCGCCGTGCCCATCACGTGATGCAAAAGAACGTACGCCGTGCCGGGATACGAGGGGGAGGCGAAGGCGCCGATCACCGCGTCGGTGGCGAGCGTAGCTTTGAGCACCTCGGCCTGGAACCAGCGATCGAGGATCGGCCTGGCGGCGCCGCTCAAGACCTCCAGGGCCTCGACCTGCGTTTCGCCCAAGTCGGCCAAAGCCTGG
>JAHWKS010000560.1 GCA_019347795.1 Planctomycetota bacterium
CGAGGACGGTGATTCGCTTCTCGCATACGGTTCGGGTTAGGCGGAATGACGCCAATCGGCGCCGCGACCCGCTGTGAATTTACGTTGCCTGCCGATCAAAATTGGCTTATGCTTGCGGCACGATCACCGTGAGCCGATTTGCAGAGGGGAAAATCGCCATGCTCGCTTTCTACGATGGCCTGAAGCGCAACTGCGAAGCGGTTTCGCGGCGGGGTTTCCTGGTGGCGGGGGCGGCGGGACTCGGCGGGTTGACGCTTGCGGAGCTGTTGCGGGCGGAGGAGGCGGCGGGCGTCGCGGGGTCGCACAAGGCGATTGTGAACATTCATCTGGACGGCGGGCCGCCGCAGATGGACATGTTCGATCTCAAGCCGCAGGCGCCGGTGGAGGTGCGGGGCGAGTTCTCGCCCATCGCCTCGGCGCTCCCCGGGTTCGCGGTCTGCGAACTGATGCCGCAACTGGCGGGGATGGCGGAGAAGTTCGTCTTCATCCGCTCGCTGGTCGGGGCGGCGGGAAGGCACGATGCGTTTCAGTGCCAGTCGGGCTTTGAGCACAAGAATATGCAGTCGCTCGGCGGCCGGCCGGCGATGGGCTGCGTGCTCACGAAGCTGCTCTCCTCGCCGAGCGATCCGGCGCCGCCGTTTGTCGATCTCATGCTCGGCCGGCCTCTCGTGCGGAACAGCGCCCGGCCGGGCTTCCTCGGTCCCGCGTATCAGCCGTTCCGGCCCGACATCGGCAAGATGTTCCCGCGGGAGCTGGAGGAGAAGATGATTGGGGAGTTGGCGGCTCTCGGCGACCACCACACCAGCGAACTGAAGCTGATTGCCGGCCTCTCGGCCGAGCGGCTCGACGACCGCGCCACGCTGCTTCGCGGCCTCGACCGCATCCGGCGCAAGATTGATCACACCGGCATGATGGATGCGCTGGATCGCTTCCACCAGCAGGCGGCGGGGATCCTGCTCTCCGGCCGATTCGCCGATGCGATGGATCTCTCGCAGGAAGACGCGCGCACGCTTGCCCGCTATACGCCGCAGGTTTCGTTTGATGGCGAAGGGCACGCCACCAGCGAAGGGCCGCTTTCGGCCCGCAAGTTGCTTCTGACGCGGCGGCTGATTGAGGCGGGCGTGCGCTGCGTGAGCGTCTCGTTCAGCGATTTCGACACGCATTCCAGCAACTTCCCGCGGATGCGGCGGATGCTGCCGATCGTGGATCACGCCCTGACCACGTTCGTGGCCGACCTGGAGGAGCGGGGAATGCTGGACGACGTCTCGATCGTCGTCTGGGGCGAGTTCGGCCGGACGCCGAAGATTAATCCCAAGGGCGGCCGCGACCACTGGCCGCGCGTCGGCCCGGCGATCCTCGCCGGCGGCGGAATGCGAACCGGCCAGCTGATCGGCGCCACCGACCGCACGGCCTCCACCGCCGTGAGCCGGCCGGTCCACTACAAAGACATCTTCGCGACGCTCTATAAGAACCTCGGCATCGACGCGTCGCTCACGACGATCCTCGACCCCACCGGCCGCCCGCAATATCTGCTCGATGAAGGCGAGCCGCTCGCGGAAGTGGCGTGAGAACGTGCATGGGCTTGCAAGGGCTGAGGGGCGTTTACGCCCCTTCGCCGCGCAGCGGTATTCGGCCCATGCTTTAGCATGGGCTGACGACGCAAACCCCGTCCCTCCGCTCGCTTCCGGCCGTCGCGTTGCGGCGGCCGGAAGCGAGCGGAGGAATTGGTGCGGCGCATTCTGACCCGGCGTAAACGCCGGGGCTAATACCGCCTGCAGCGGAAAAGGGCCATGAATGGCCCTGGAAGACACGGCGTCAGCGCCCGAAGGTTGCAAATCATCGCTGCGGAAGCCATCATCGCGGCAGTGCAATGTTTCCTGTTTTCTCGCTCCCGGTGTGCGATGCATTCGAAACTGAATCTTCTGCTGGTTGCCTTCGCCGCGGTCGCCGCTCTTACGCTTGGCGTATTCGACTCCTCCGCCGCGGAGCGTCCCAACTTCGTTTGGATCCTCTCGGAGGATAGCTCGGTGCATTACTTCCGGCTGTATGGGCATGAGCTGGGGGCGACGCCGGAGATCGAGAAGCTGGCGGAGGAGGGAACCGTGTTCGAGCATGCGTTCTCGTGCAGCCCGGTCTGCTCGGTGGCGCGGACGACGCTCATGTCGGGCATGCACGCGCCGCGGGTCGGCTTCCAGCATCACCGCAAGTTCCGCATCGCGGAGCTGCCCAAAGGGGCCGAGCTGTTTCCGGCGTACCTCCGCGAGGCCGGCTATTACACCACGAACAACTCGAAGAAGGATTACAACGTCGAGGAGGGAAAGGTCTGGGATGAGTCGTCGAACAAGGCCACCTGGCGGGATCGCCCTTCGCCCGAGACGCCGTTCTTCCACATGCAGACGTTCACGCTCTCGCACGAAAGCTCGCTGCACTTCCCGCCCGCGACGATGGAGAACGAGCGGCTGACGACCGATCCCGCCGACGTCGAGCTGGCGCCGTATCATCCCGACACGCCCACCTTCCGCTTCACCAAGGCCCGCTATTTCGACCGCATCCGGGCGATGGACGCGGAGGTGGGCAAGCTCGTCGCCCGGCTGGAGGAGGACGGCCTCTTGGACGACACAATCATCTTCTATTTCGGCGACCACGGCGGCGTGCTGCCGCGGAGCAAGGGCTATCTCTACGAGACGGGTTTGCGCGTGCCGCTGGTGGTGCGGGCGCCGGAGAAGTGGCGAGAGCACGTCCGCATCCCGCCGGGCCGGAATGCCGGGTTTGTGAGCTTCGTCGATTTCGCCCCGACCGTGCTGCGGCTGGCGGGGGTCGAAGTCCCGGAGACGATGGACGGGCGGCCGTTTGTCGGTCCCGGCGTTTCGGCCGAGGAGCTTGCCCAGCGCGACGAGGCCTACGGCTACGCCGATCGCTTCGATGAGAAGTACGACCTGTGCCGTTCGCTCCGAAAAGGGCGGTACAAATACATCCGCAATTATCAGGCCTTCTACCCCGACGCGCTGCACAACAATTATCGCTACATCATGCTCGCCTACTCCGAGTGGCGGGAGCTGCATCGGCAGGGGAAGCTCAACGACGTGCAAAGCGCGTTCTTCGAGCCGAAGCCCGTCGAGATGCTGTTTGATCTGGAGACCGACCCGCACGAAGTCAAGAACCTTGCCGGGAATCCGGCCTACGCCGAAGTGCTCCAAGACCTCCACAGTCGATTGCAAACGTGGGTGAAGAGGCTGCCCGACTTGAGCTTCTATCCCGAGAGTTATCTGATTGAGGAGGCGCTGCCCGACGGCGCGGAGTTCGGACGGACGCACAAGGAAGAAATCGCCCGCCTGATCGACACAGCCGATCTGGCTCTGCTGCCGTTTGAACAAGCGGCGCCGCGGCTGGAGTCGGTGCTTGAGTCGGAGAACCGCTGGGTGCAATATTGGGGTCTGATCGCTTGTAGCTGCTTCGGCGAGGAAGCGAAATCGCTGGCCCCGCTGGCAATAGAGTTGCTGGATGATTCCGAGCTAATGGTGCGAGTCCGCGCCGCCGAGTTTCTCGCCATCCTCGGCGAAGCGGATCCCGCCCCCACGCTCCGCGAGGTCCTGGCCGCGGCGGAGAATCCGCTCGTGTCGCTGTTGACGCTGAACACGATCGTCTTCCTCCGCGACCGCGAGCCGGGCTACGAGTTCGACGCGGACACGCTGAAGATTAAAGCCAGCGCCCAGGAAATCGAGCGCCGCCGAGACTATTTGACCGGCGGCGCCCGTGGAAAGCGATGAACACAACCGTTTGCGTTCGCGGGCCCGTATGGACGCTTCCGGAGAAGGACCACGGATGGCAAAGCCGGCCCACGGATGGGGAACTACGAAACGCGTTTTCCTGGCCATCATCCGTGGGCCGGCTTTTGCCATCCGTGGTATTTACCCTCCGGCAATCTGACTCCTTGCCTGAAGAGAACGCCATGAGGGATCTTTCATTGACGCGGCGGCAGTTCGTCGGCGGGTCGCTGGTCGCGCCGCTCTTGGGCGCCGTGCGTCCTGCGTCGCGGGCTCGCGCCGCCGAGCGGGAAGACGCCGCGCCGCTGCGGCTCTTCTGGGGCGACCTGCACAACCATAACGCCGTCGGCTATGCGCTCGGGAGCCTGGAGCGGTCGATCGAGATCGCCCAGGAGCATCTCGACTTCTTCGCCTTCACCGGGCACGCCTGGTGGCACGACATGCCGGAGATGCCGGGCGAGCGGCACATGAAATGGGTCAACGGCTTCCGCGTCCACCGCGATCATTGGCCGAAGACGCGGCGCCTCATCTCCGAGGCGAACTCCGACGACTTCGCGGCCCTGCTCGGCTACGAATGGCACTCCAGCCACTTCGGCGATTACTGCCTGATCTTCGACGGCGATCAGCCCGACCTGCACCTGCCCGATCACGTCGAGAAGCTGCTGGACTTCGCGGCCGAGCGGAAGGCGCTGGCGATCCCGCATCACCTGGCGTACGCCCGCGGCTGGCGAGGCGCCAACTTCGATCACTTCACGCCCGCCGTCTCGCCCGTGGTGGAGATTTTTTCCGAGCATGGCTGCAGCGAGTCGGTCACGGCGCCGGTGGGCGACTTTATCCGGCACTCGATGGGCGGCCGGGTGACCGAGAACACCGTCGAGCGGCAGTTGG
>JAHWKS010000561.1 GCA_019347795.1 Planctomycetota bacterium
TGACCAGACTGGGCAAGTCCAACCCACGCCATCGAATGTGCATCTTGAGGTAACCGTGTTGGGGAGGAAAGAGTTGTACGGGGCGGGAGACAGAACCGGCCGCGCGTCCTACACGCGGCGCTTCTTCGGAGGACGGCAGCCGTTATGGGGAATCGGCGTCACGTCCTCGATCGACTTGACCGCCAGGCCCGCCGACTGCAGGGCGGTCACGGCGCTTTCGCGTCCGGCGCCGGGTCCCTTGACCAGGACCTCCAGCTCCTTGACGCCGAACTTGGAGGCCTTTTCGGCCGCCTGTTGCGCGGCGCACTGGCCGGCGAAGGGGGTGCTCTTGCGGCTTCCCTTGAAGCCGCTCGTGCCGGCGCTGGCCCAGCAGAGCGTGTCCCCCTTGGGGTCGGTGATGGTCACCACCGTGTTGTTAAACGTGGCCTTGATGTGGGCCACGCCTTGGGTCACGTTGCGACGCGTCTTACGCTTTTTCGTCGATGACGCAGCGGCTTTCGCCATTGCTACGCTTCTCCTTCAATAGAGACAGGCAATATAGGTGAGAACGGCCGGCGCCGGCTTTGGCCCACGCGACCGCGATTTACTACCGCAGATCCTTTACGCCCTTCTTGCCGGCCACCGTCTTCTTGGGACCTTTGCGGGTGCGGGCGTTCGTGCGGGTGCGCTGGCCGCGGACCGGCAGTCCGCGACGGTGGCGGATGCCGCGATACGAGCCGATGTCCTTCAGCCGCGTGATGTTCTGCTGCACCTGGCGGCGGAGCGGGCCTTCCACCACGTAGTCGGTCTCCAGCAAGGACGCGAGGCGGCTCACCTCGTCCTCGCCAAGTTCACGGGCCTTCTTCTCCGGCGGAATCCCCGCCTTCATACAAAGGTCGCGGGCGACCCGCGGACCCACCCCATAGAGGTAGGTCAGCGACTGCACCGTCTGCTTGTCATTGGGAATGTCCACACCGAGGAGGCGGGGCATAACTGGCTCCTTGAATCGGAAAGCGCTGAGGCGGCTGACAGACTGCGCTACCTTATCCCTGCCGTTGCTTATGGCGGGCGTTGCTGCAGATCACGTAAATCCGCCCCTTCCGGCGGACCACTTTACAGTTGCTGCAGATTCGTCGGACGCTGGCTCGAACCTTCATCGCGCACACCACGGGCGGCAAAGAACTACTGTCAAACCACTAAATATATCGGGACCCTCGCCGACCGTGCAAGCCCGGGACCCGCGCGTGTGGGGCCAGTTTTCTGGCGGACGTAATTCCTGGTGGGGTCGAGAGCGATCTGCCGAAACCGCAATCCTCCTGGTAGGCACGAAAAACACGATTGCCTACGTTTTGCATCTTCCCCAGCCATAGCGCCAGGCATCTTTGCCACACACCAGGCGGCGTTAGTGGTCCTCGTCGATCTGAGCCGCTTGCCACAGCTCGCGGAATTTGTCGGCCACGTAGGGGTTGAGATTCTCGACGTAGTCGAGCGGCAAGCGGTTGATGCGAATAAGTTGGATGACGTCGTCGAAGTCGCGAGGCCGATGTGTGGTCGTCATCCCGCTAGCCAGTTTCAACTCCAAGAGCGTCTTTAGCGAGATAAAGGGAATGTCGTTCTCGTGAATTTCGGCCACGTCTTCCGGCGGCGGAAACGCCACGGGCTTGGGCAATCCGTCGCCGGGGTATTCGCCGACGATCAACGCGTCGATATTGACGTTGCACACCGCGTCGCGGAAGTTTTTGGATCCCTCGAATTTGTCCACCCAGCCCAAGCCTAAATGCCGCTCCTTGAAGCGGGCCAGGTCTTCGCGCCGAATCAGAATGTCTACGTCGGCAGTGGTGCGCCGGTGGCCGTGGGCATTAGCGGCCATGGCGCCCGCGATGGCGAAGGGAATCTGCATTTCGCCGAGCGTCTTGGTCAGACGCTGCATCGCGGTGTGAATGGGAGAGAGGCCCATAAAGAACTGATCCGCGCGCCGGGCGACATTGAGAATCGATTCGGGCATAGGATAACTATCTGCTTCAGTTACGTCCATCCGAGGCGCCGGCCGCGTTGTGCTCTGCAGTCGCCCTCGATCTCGGATGCGGCGCTCCGGATTAGCCGGATCCGCTCAATTGTACCACGTCCCCCAGATTCTGAGGAAACCTGGCGCACACGGCGTATAGCCGAATCATATCTTCGGGGACAAGCTGGTCGAGCGAGGGGCTGATCATCTTGCGATAATTCACCGAATGCCCCACGTGCTCCTTGATCGCCCACGGATCGAGCGGCTGGTGGTGCGACTTGAAGGTCACGAGGTTGTGATCGGCAAGGTTATCGCGAAGTGACGCGGCGTTCGAAGGCGCCGCTTCGGTTGACGTGAGGCGGGTGGTGGTTTCTAATGGTTTGTGGCTCATTTCCCGCCTTATCCCGGTTCTCGCGGTCTGCTCAATCCCGCCTTTCGCCGCGGCTCTCCATGACGAATTGGAATCGCGATTCTCGTTTTCCTGGACGCCTCGCGCGAATCGCTGCGGCGATGTTCTTCTCTGTGGTGTTCGGCGCCGCGGCCGCCGCGCAAGAAGAGCCGGCCGTCGATTTTCAGCGGGAGATTCAGCCGATCTTCGCCAAGTGGTGCTTCGCCTGTCATGGGCCCGATACCGGCGAAGGGGGATTGCGGCTGCACCACCAGGCGACGGCGCTGGCGGAGTTGGACTCGGGGGAGCGGGCCATCGTGCCCGGCGACGTCGAGCGGAGCGTGCTCCTCGAGCGGGTGTCCGAAGAGGATGAGTTCTTGCGGATGCCGCCGGAAGGAGAGCCGCTGTCGGAGTCGGAGATCTCGCTTCTCCGTCGCTGGATCAAAGGCGGGGCCGAGTGGGCGAAGCATTGGGCCTTCGAGCCGCCTCTGCCGCAGACGCCGCCGCAGGTGAAGGATGAGCGGTGGATCACGAATCCTATCGATGCTTTCATCCTGCATCGCCTGGAAGCGGCGAATCTGAAACCGGCGCCGCCCGCCGACAAGGTCACGCTCATCCGGCGGGCGTATTACGATCTGACCGGATTGCCGCCGTCGCCGGCCGAGGTGGATGCGTTCGTCGCCGATGATGCGCCCCACGCGTATGAGGAGCTGATCGACCGGCTCCTCGATTCCCCGCAGTACGGCGAGCGTTGGGCCCGGCACTGGCTCGACGTGGTCCGCTTCGCCGAAACCAACAGCTTTGAGCGCGACGGCGTGAAGCCGAATGCATGGCGGTATCGGGACTACGTCATCCGATCGTTCAACGAGGACAAGCCGTACGACCGCTTCATCCTGGAGCAGCTCGCCGGCGATGAGCTTCCCGACCGCAGCCGCGAGACGATCATCGCCACCGGCTTCTACCGGCTGGGGCTGTGGGACGACGAGCCGGCCGACCCGCTGCAGGCGAAGTACGACGAGCTGGACGACATCATCACCACCACCAGCCACGGCTTCCTGGGGGTGACGATCGACTGCGCCCGCTGCCACGATCACAAGATCGACCCCATCCCGCAGACCGACTATTACCAGATGGTCGCCTTCTTCGCCGACCTCCGCCCTTACGGCACGCGCGGCGATCAGCGGTCGTGGAACCAGACCGACATCTCTCCTCCTGAAGTGGCGGCGAAGCACGAGGTGCTCGACGCCCGGCAGGCGGAGCTGCGCCGCGAGATGACGGAGATCGAAGAGCGCGGCATCGTCAAAATGCCGGCCGAGGACCAGCGTAAGACGGAAGGGCGCGAGCGGGACGAGGTGCTGGCCGAGAAGCTCGAGCAGTATCTGTCCGAGGACGACTGGCGCCGGTATTCGTCGCTCAAGGAGAACTACGAGGGGAGCGTGAAAGCCCAGCGGCGACTTCCGCCGCGGGAGTCGGCCCTTTCGGTGGCGATGTGCCTGGCCGAGCCGCCACCGACGCACGTGCTCCAGCGAGGGAATCCGCACGTGCCCGGCGAGAAAGTTTCTCCGGGCTACCCGGAGCTGTTCGGCGCCGAGCCGCCGACGATTCCCCCGCCTCCTGAGGACGCCGAAAGCGCGGGCCGCCGTTTGGTGTTGGCCCGCTGGATTGCCTCGCCCGAGAATCGGCTTACGGCGCGGGTGATGGTCAATCGTATCTGGCAGCATCACTTCGGCCGGGGCATCGTGCGTTCGCCCAACAACTTCGGCCAGGGGGGCGACCCGCCGACGCATCCGCGACTGCTCGACTGGCTGGCCCGCGACTTCGTCCAAGGCGGGTGGCGGATGAAGCGGATGCACAAGCAGATCATGATGTCGAGCAGCTACCGCATGTCGAGCGCCGCCGCGCCCGAAGCACTGGCGAAGGATCCCAATAACGATCTCTTCTGGCGGTTCAATATGCGGCGCCTGAGCGCCGAGGAGATCCGCGACTCGATCCACGCCGTCTCCGGCGAATTGAACCTGAAGATGTACGGGCCGGGGATCTACCCTGAGCTGTCGCAAGAAGTGCTGGCGGGACAATCGCGCCCCGGGGACGGCTGGGGCGCGTCGTCGCGCCAGGAGCAGGCCCGCCGCAGCATTTACATTCACGTGAAGCGATCCCTGATCCCGCCCTCGCTGGCGAACTTTGACTTTCCCGAAACCGATCGGACCTGCGAAGCGCGGTTCAACACCACGATTCCGCAGCAGGCCCTGGGGATGCTCAACGGCGACTTCATC
>JAHWKS010000562.1 GCA_019347795.1 Planctomycetota bacterium
GGGGCGCTGACGTTGCGCGCCGACTCTTATGGCTGATCGTCTTAGCTCGTGTATTCCGCGTCGTGCTGGCCGCGACGCGGATTACGCGCATCTTTCCACGTAAAACCCAGACACGAAGGAAGGAGTGTTGAAAGCCATGTTCCTGACCAACCTTAATATGGCAAATGAGATTCTGCGGGCACTCGCGATCGTTGTCGCTTCCCTTGCGGCAGGCCTCGTACTCTACCAGTCGCACGCGGGAGCGCAGGTTGAGGGCCGCACGGAGACGCAACCGAGCGGGCAGGCGGAGGGCACGACGTATAAAGACGAGCCGGCGTCGCTTGGCGACAAGATTAAACGGATCGGCGTCATCGAGGTGGACGAACGCAAACTGGTCCAAGTGACGGCCCGCACGGCAGGAAGAATTGAAGAGATCTACACGACCGTCGGCGAAAGGGTTTCCAAGGGGGAACCCTTGGTCGAGTTGTACATCCCGGAATTGGCGACCGCCGCACAAGAGTTGCTGGCAGCGCAGGGCACCGACAACGAGGACCTCCAGCGCGTCGCGCGCGAGCGCCTTCGTCTCTGGGGCCTGGACAACGATCAGGTGGAGGAAATCCTTCGAAGCGGCAAACCCGTCTCTCGTTTGACGATTCGCTCGCCCCTCGACGGGGAGGTGATTGGCGCCAAGGGGACCAAGGGCGGCTACGTCAAAGAGGGGGATGCCCTCTACGAAATCGCCGATCGCTCGACGGTCTGGCTCGATGCCCAAATCGCAGATTCCGATCTGCGATTCGTCATGAAGGGGCTGCCCGTCATCGCGACTGTTCCAGTCCTGCCGAATCGCGAGTTCGCCGGCGAAGTCGTCTATGTGGCGCCAATCTTTGATCCCGCCACACGCACGGTTCGGGTGCGCTGCGAGATCGAGAACCCCGGCCAAGCGTTGCGACCGGGCATGTACGCGGTAGTGAAATTCGACACGCGCCGTCAGTCGCCGCAGCCCCAGACGGAAAAACTAGAAGCCCTCCTCAAAGAGCGGCTTGACGTCCTTCGCCAGGTCGCGACCGAGGCAACCAAGGCGTATCGCGAAGGGACAATTCCGTTTGAGCAAGTAGCGCAAGCTCACCAGCGCCTTTTCGAGGCCCAACTGGAGATGTCGGACTCGGCCGAGGAGCGGCGTGCGATCCTCGAAAAAATGGTCGGGCTGGCGAAGGACCACGAAAAGCTGGTGGAGCAGCTTTACAAGGCGGGAAAGGCGACGACCGTCGAGGTGCTTGCCGCGAAAGCAAACCGCTTGGAAGCGGAGATCGCATTGGAGCGGGCCGTGAACCAAGAAGGCGCGCCGTCCAAGTAACCGAGGGACAGCGCTTCCCAAGTTTTTCTGCACGTTGGGCTAATGAAACAGAGGCGAACGCAGATGCACAACGAAAATGCGACGGTGATCGTCACGGGCAGCAGTGGTCTGCTCGGCTCGGCGGTCGTGAGGCGTCTTGCCGGTGAGTTTCGGGTCGTCGGCTTTGATCGCGAAGGGTATCCGCACCCGCCGCCGGAAGCCGAGTGCATCTGCGTGGATGTGACGTCGGAGGCGAGCATTCAGGCCGGCTTGAATCGCGTTTGGCACGGATACGGCGAACGCATCGCGTCGGTGATCCACCTGGCGGCGTACTACGACTTCTCCGGCGAACCCAGCCCGAAATACGACGAAGTCACGGTGCGCGGGACCGAGAAGCTGCTCCGCGCTCTGCGGGACTTTGCCGTCGAGCAATTTGTCTTCTCCAGCACGATGCTCGTCCACCCGCCCTGCGAGCCAGGACAGCGAATTAACGAGGACTGGCCGCTCGAACCCAAGTGGGATTATCCGAAATCCAAAGTGAAGACGGAGGAGCTTATCCGTGCAGAGCGCGGCGATGTTCCCGCGGTGCTTCTTCGCATTGCGGGCGTGTACGACGACCGCTGCCATTCGATCCCGCTGGCGCACCAGATCCAGCGGATTTACGAGCGTCGCGTTACCAGCCGGGTTTTTCCCGGCGACGTGTCACGCGGCCAGGCGTTTGTCCACTTAGATGACGTCGTGAATGCGATGGCGCAGGCCATTGACCGTCGCGCCCAATTGCCTGCTGAACTCGCACTGCTGATCGGCGAGCCGGAGACGCTCAGCTATGACGAGCTGCAACGCGAATTTGGCAGGTTGATTCACGGCGAGGAGTGGGAAACGCGCGAGATCTCGAAGCCTCTAGCCAAAACCGGGGCTTGGTTTCGAAACGTTCTGCCGCTAAGCGAGGAACTGTTCATCAAGCCCTGGATGATTGATTTGGCGGATGACCACTACACCCTCGACATCGCCCGCGCTCGGACGATGCTGGATTGGGCGCCGCAGCATGCGTTGCGCGGCGCGCTTGCCGAGATGGTGGCTTCGCTCAAAGCCGATCCGCTCAACTGGTATCGCGAAAACCAGCTTGAGCCGCCGGCCTGGCTCGAAGAGATGTCGAAACGTCAAGAGGACAAAGATTGCATTGAGCAGCGCCAGCCATCGTGAATTCGTAATTCGCAGGTGGACTGGGGCACGTTTTAGGAGGCTAAACCGATGAGAACCTGCCAAAGATTCGTTCGGATCGGAATGTGCGTGTCCGCCGTTTTCCTGCTGATGGTGGTCGGCTGCCGAAATGAAGGCGGGGAAAAAGCGCCCCAACCCGGCGGCGCCGCGGAGAACCAGTACGAGGTCAAAGGCCAAGTTGTCGCCGTCGATCCCGACGGGCAAGCTGTGACTCTCGACCACGAAGAGATTCCCGGTCTGATGAAAGCGATGGAGATGAAATTCGAGGTCGAAGGACCGGCCATCCTGGAAGGCATTCAAGCGGGCGACCAGGTGCAGGGGCGCTTGATCGTGCGGGACAGCGACTATGTGATCACCGAATTGAACAAGCAGCCATGACGATGCAGCACTCCCCGGGCACGACCTACACGTGTCTCATGCATCCTGAAGTTGAGCAACCGACGCCGGGGAAGTGCCCCAAGTGCGGAATGGACCTCGGGCCCCGCAAGCCCGAAGAGCACGAACAAAAAAAGCGGTCCCAGGACGGGGAAATGGCCGAGGGGGACCATCTGGAGATGACCCGCCAGATGCGGGAAAAATGGCTCTGGACGAACTGCACGGTCATTAGTTTGGGGGTGTGGCTGGCGATCAGCCCTTTCACGTTCGACTACACCAGCGCGCTGATGACTTGGAACGATGTCATCAGCGGCGTCTTGCTGGCGTTCTTCGCCGCATTGGCGCTATGGCCTCGCTTTGACTTCGTTGGGCGCTGGAGCGTCTCCTTCGTCGGGATTTGGCTGCAGTTCGCCCCCCTTGTTTTCTGGGCGCCCGATGCGGCCGCGTACGTGAACGACACACTGATCGGCGCCTTGGCCGTCGGATTGTCGATCCTCGTTCCCATGATGCCCGGCATGGCGCATCACATGGAGATGATGAAGCCCGGTCCCGAGATTCCGCCGGGATGGACCTACAATCCCTCCACCTGGCATCAGCGGGCGCCGATGATCGGCCTGGCGCTCCTCGGCTGGTTCATTTCCCGGCACTTGGCCGCTTACCAGTTGGGCTACTCGCGAACAATCTGGGAGCCGTTCTTCGGCAAAGGCACGGAGAACGTCCTGACGTCCGAGGTGTCGCGGATGTGGCCGATCTCCGACGCCGGGCTGGGAGCGCTGGCTTACACCATCGAATTCCTGATGGCTTGGATGGGGGGCAAGACGCGGTGGCGGACGATGCCCTGGATGGTGACATTCTTTTTCATTCTGGTCGTGCCGCTTGGTCTGACACATATCATCCTGGTCATTTTGCAGCCAGTGGCCGTGGGCTACTGGTGTACGCTTTGCCTGGCGGCAGCCTTCGTCATGCTGGTGATGATTCCTTTCACTATCGACGAGGTGGTCGCCATGGGACAGTTCGTCGCCTGGAGCGTGCGACGCGGCAAGCCGTTCTGGCGGACGTTCTGGGTGGGCGGCACGATGGAGGGAGGCGCCGCCGACGACCGGACGCCCACCTACGGCGCGCCCGCGGGGGAAATGGTCGCGCCGATGGCCTGGGGCGTCACGGCCCCTTGGCCGCTCGTGGTGAGTACGCTGCTGGGCGCCTGGATGATGCTGGCGCCGTGGGCGCTGGATGTCGAAGGGGCGGCGGCCCGCAGCAATCAGGTGGCCGGCGCCCTGGTGGTCACGGTGAGCATCACCGTCATGGCCGAGGTCGTCCGCGCCGGACGTTTCCTGAACATCCTCTTGGGCGTGTGGCTGATTGTCGCGCCGTGGCTGCTTTCCGGCGCCTCGCCCATGCTCCGCTGGAATAACGTCATCCTCGGAATTGTTCTGCTCGCCCTGACGTTGCCTCGCGGCACAATTCGAGAGAAGTATGCCGGCTGGGACCGGTATGTCCTCTAGCGCGGAAGAAAGAAAAGTGTCTCATGAATGATAGATTCGCCTGGGGGCTGGCGGCCATCAGCATCGTCGTCGTGTCCTGGATTTTCTACCGCTACGTGGCTCCGAAGAGCTGGAGGGAGTGGACCCGGGCGGGGCTGGTGCAGGCGTTTCTCATTGCCTTCTACGCCGAGATGTACGGGTTCCCGTTAACGATTTATTTGCTCACCCGGTTCTTCGGGCTGGACGTGGCGATCA